>CAYSTY010000062.1:0-9797 GCA_964433685.1 uncultured Actinomycetota bacterium
CGCCGCGGAAGGCGTAGATGGCCTGCTTCGGGTTCCCGATGAGCACCAGCGCCCGCGCCGGGTCCTGCGGGTCGGTGAAGGCCCGCGAGAGGATGTCCCACTGGATCGGGTCGGTGTCCTGGAACTCGTCGACCAGCGCCCAGCGGTAGCGGTCGCGCAGGGTGGTGACGGCCAGCGGCCCACGGTCGGGGTCGACGAGCGCGTCGCGGAGGGCGAGCAGCAGGTCGTCGTAGCCGAGGACGCCGCGGCGCGCCTTGCGGGTCGCCGCCTCGGCACGGACCTCGGTGGCGAGCGCCCCGAGCTCGGCAGCGGCGGGGTCGAGGTCGTCCGGGCTCGGGACGATGCGCGCCTCGGGTCGGGTGATGGCGGCGGCGGCGAGGCCGCGCAGCGCGGAACGGCCGGGCGGGGTGGGTCGCCCCTCGTCCTCCGGGTCGCGGTCGATGAAGCGCCGCACGGTGACGTCCTGCACGATCTGGTCGATGAGTTCGTTCGGGTCCTCGAGCAGCTCGACGTGGCGCGGTAGTTCGACGCTGAGGCCGACCGAGCGCAGCACCTGCTGGGTGAACCCGTGGATGGTCGAGATGGTCGCGGCGTCGAACTCGCGGGTCGCGTCGACGAGCCGGCGGTGGCGCACCTCGAGCTCGGTGAGTGACCCGTCGCGGGTCAGCACGTCGTGGACGACGTCGTCGGTCGACGGCACCGGTTGACCGGCCCGGACACGCGCGACCGCCACCGCGAGGTGGTCGGCGGCGGCGACGAGACGGCGGCGGATGCGGTCGCGCAGCTCGGCGGTCGCCGCCCGCGTGAAGGTGACCACCAGGATCTCGGGTAGCTGGCAGACCCCTTCGGCCACCGCGCGGGTCACGAGGGCGGCGATGGCGTAGGTCTTGCCGGTCCCGGCGGAGGCCTCGAGCACGGTGGTCCCGCGGGGCAGGTCGGCGGCGAGGTCGAGCGGCGTCACGTCGGGGGGCAGCTCAGCGCTCACGGTGGTCCTCCAGCTGCTCGGAGCCGAACAGCGGCCACCACACCCGACGCGCCAGGCGCCCGAACCGTCCCGGTTCCTCGTCGACGAACCAGCCCTCGCCGGACTCGTCGTCGGTGGGCGGCAGCGCGAGCAGGTCGTCGATGGTCAGCTCCCCGAGGACGAGCCGGTTGGCCTCGTCGCGGTCCTCGTTGGCGTACCCGTTGGGCCGCTCCGAGGTGGTCCAGAGGTCGCCGGCCTTGCGTGCCGGGACGGCCTTGCGGTCGGCCAGGTCGAGGTCGGCGAGCCAGGTCGCCTGCGCGTACGCGTGCCCGGTCTTGCACGGCAGCGGCAGCGGGTTGGCCAGGCCGCGCTCGCGCAGGTCGAGCAGGTCGTCGAGCCACGCGGCGGCCCGGGTGCGTCGCTCCTGCGGGTCGCCCGCCTCGGGACCGAGGTCGCACGGTCGTGTGGCCCGCTTCCCGCGGGCACCGATGTGGTCGATGGTCTCGCGCGGCCCGATGCGGGACACGCTGGCGACCGCGCTCCCGCCCGCCTTGCCGGCGTCGGACCGGCCGCGTCCGAGGGTGACCGCCGACCAGGCCTGCGTCGGGTCCTGGACCGTGAGCGCGAGCACGTCGATCCACGCCGCCAGCCGGTGCTTGGCCCCGAGCCGGGTGTAGGACGCCGCACGCCGGGTGCAGCCGACCACGTCCTCGACCGCGCCGACCAGCCGCCGTCCGCTCGGGAGGGTCACGTCGACGTCGACGCTGCGGCCCGGGGTCGCGAGGTCGACCGCCAGCGTCGCGGCGGCCTCCTGCAGGGTGGTGATGGTGGCGGTGATGGTCGCGAGGGCCGCGTCGGCGAGGTGCCCCGGCGGCAGGGTCCCGCGCCCACGCTCGACCTCGATGGCCCGCGCCAGGTCCCCGGCCGCGGCTCCTCCGCGCCCCGCGGCCGTGGCGACGACCGCCCGGAAGAGGCGTTCGCCGACGTCCCACTGGGCCAGCCCGCCCGGCAGCTCGACGGGGATGGCGTCGTCGGTGACCTCGCCGTCGCGCGGGAAGCTGAGCTGCAGCCGCTGCCGCAGGAGCGCCATGCAGGGGTGGGTCAGGAAGCCGCGCAGGTCGGGCAGCGTCACCACGCCCTGGTCCGGGGCCGCCGGCAACGGCAGCGGGGCGTCGCTCGGTACGAAGGGCGGCGGCTCGGAGGACGGACCGGCGGCGGCCTCCGCGGCGCGCAGGTCGTCGAGGTCGAACCCGAACGGCTGCCCCGGCGGCGAGGCGGGACGGTCGCGGTGACCGATGCCGTCGGGAGCGAACCGCTCGGGCGCGAACGGCTGGAGCGGGTGGTCGACGGCGATGAGCGCGGACGCCGGGACCTCGTCGGTGCCGGCGGCGTCGTCGCCGTGCGTCCGGGTGGCGATCCCCGTTCGGACGGTGCGGTCGACGACGTCGAGCAGCTCACCGATCGGGACGGCGGGCGGCCGTGGGTCGTTGGTGCGCTCGTCGTGGCCGGTGGTGAACACCACCAGGTGGGACCCGGCCGCGAGGAGCGCGTCGAGCAGCAGCTGGCGGTCCTCGGTACGCGCGTCCCGGTCGCCGACCACGGGGGTGGCAGCCAGCAGGTCGTCGCCGTCGGGGACGGTGCGACGGGGGAAGACCTCGTCGTCCATGCCGAGCAGCACCACCACCTCGTGGGGGACCGACCGCATGGGCACGAGGGTGCAGACCGTCAGATCACCGGTGCGGTGCGACGCGCGGGACGGCGCTCCCTGGAGGCGGTCCTCGAGCAGCTCACGGACCTCGACCAGGGTGAGCGGCAGGTCACCGGTGGCGCCGGCGACGGTCGCGGCGTCGTGGACGTCGTCGAGGACCTGCCGCAGCTGGGTGCGCTGCCAGGCGTCGTCGGGTCCGACCGCGCACAGCTCGTCGGCCACGTCGGCGAGGCGCGCCAGCCAGGTCCGTAGCGGCTGGGGTCCCGCGAGCCCGCGCAGGGTCCGGTCGAGCCGGTCCACGAGCTCGGCGAGCGCGCCGGCGAGGTCGACGTCGCTGCCCTCGACGTCACCTTCGGGGGGCACCCCGCCCACGGTGCGCAGCCCCGCGTCGTCCACGGCCACGCCGACCAGGAGACGGTCGAGCCCGGCCCGCCACGTGTTGGCGTCGGTGGGTACGCCGTGTTCGTCACGGTGCGCCGCGTCGAGCCCCCACCGCACGCCGGTCCGTGCCAACCGCTCCTCGAGCTGTTCGAGCGCCGCCTCGTCCAGGCCGAAGCGGGTGCGGACCGGACCACGGGTGCACAGGTCGAGGACGGCCGAGGCGGTCACGCGGTCGTCGGCGAGCGCGAGGACCTCGGCGACCACGCGCAGGACCGGGTTGGTGCGACGCAGCGCCCGGTCGGCGAGCTGGACGCGGAGATCGGTGGCCGCGTCGGGACGGTCGTGCGTGCCGCGGACGGCCGGGCCGAACACGGCCTGGACGAGCGGTGCGAACGCCTCGATGTCGGGGCACAGCACGATGATGTCGCGAGGCTCGAGTTCGGGGTCGTCGTCGAGCAGCCCGAGCACCACGTCCCGCAGGACCTCGACCTGGCGCGTGCGACCGTGGCAGCGGTGGACCTGCACGGACCGGTCGTCGGCGGCGAGCCGCGGCCGGTCGTCGGGCTGACCCGGCGTGAACGGGGCGCGATCGGCCCGCACGTCGGCCTGCAGACGGTGGAGCAACGTGGCGCCCTCGTCCGGGTCCGTGAGCGGTGTCGGCGGGTGCTGTTCGGCGTCCGCGGTGCGTACGACCAGCTGCAGCTCGCGGGCGTCGCGGCCCCAGGCCGCGAGGAGCGGGTTGCGCGGCAGGGTCCGCGTGGGATCGTCGTCACGACGCGGCAGCGAGGTGGTGCGGGTCGCGGGCGCGGTGGCCGTCGCCCCGACGGCGAGGTGGGGCTCGAGGCGCTGCCACAGCGCGGGGGAGGGGTGGAGCAGCAGCAGGTGGACGTCGCGACCGTCGGGCGCCGTGGGGGTCGGTCCGGCGGCGAGTGCGGCGAGCACCTCGAGGTAGGTCACGGGTAGTGCCGTCATGCCGAACAGCGTGAGTCGGTCGGGCAGGTCCAGCACCGGTGCGCCACCGGCAGCGCCGTCCCGGAGCGCCGCGGTCGCCGCCGCCAGCCGTTCCGGGGCGGAGTCGGTCCCGACGTGCTCACGCAGGCGGCGCCACAACCACGGCTGCCACGCGAACCGGGCCGGCAGCGTCCGGCCGCCGGCGTCCACGTCGTCACCGGCCGCCCACGCCTGGAGCAGCGCCGGCCGGTGGACCGCGTACCGGTCGAACAGGTCGGCGACGCGGCGGACGGCGCCGAGGCGACGGTCCGACGGCTCCCCACGGGGTCCCACGAGGTGACCGGCGAGCGGCCCCAGCCGGTCGATCTCGCCGGCCGCCACCGCACGGGCGACCACGTCGAGCAGCGTCCACGCGAGCCGGTCGGGACGCCACGGGTCGGTGTCCGGGTCGCCGCCGCTGGCGCGCTGGATGGCGTCCCCGACCAGCCGGCCGGGGAACGGGAAGTGGATGTTGGCGGCGATGCCGTCCCCACGCCCCCCGGACGCGCCGAGGTGGTGGGACAGCTGCTGCGCCACCCAGCGTTCGATACCACGGGAGTGGACCGCGACGACCTCGGGCGCGAACGGATCGCCCGGCGGTGTCGCCAGCACGTCGGCGAGCACGCGCACGAGCGCGTCGGCGCGGTCGGCGTGGTGGACGTGCAGCACGGGCTTCCTCGGACGCGGGGGCGGGGCGGGTCGCGCAGTATGGGGCACGCCTGCGACACGCCGGCGACGGGCGGCGTCGCGGGCGTCACCGCCCGCTCGGCTGGTCACCCTGCGTGGTGCGGACGCCCACGTTCCGGTTCCCCGCGAGGTTGCTATGGTCCGGCCGGGTGGCCGCGGGCTCGAGGTTGAACGCGGCTGGTTCCACCCGGTCCGCGGTCCGGAACGCCGCGACCGGGACCTCCCTCGCCGTGTCCGGTGTGCGCCACCGTCGTTGGGTGGTCCGGATGCGCGGGGGATCGAGGGCGTCGCACGCCTGGAGGAGGACGGGGCAGCGGTGATCGGCATCTTGACCTGTGGCCTCCCGCCGGCCGTGGACGGGAGCGATCACCCGACCCTGCGTGTCCTCGACGCGCCGGACCCCTCGTTGCCGCCCGGGGCCGCCATCGTCGACACCGTCGAGGGCCCGCTGCGCGACGGTGCCACCGTCCTCGCGATCGTCCCCACCTGGGATCTCGAGCCGCACCTCGCGGCGCTGCAGGTGGCGCGGTCGGCGCTGGACTCCACACGGCTCGTCGTCCACCGCACGGACCTGCCGCCCCTCGCGGCCGCCGCCCTGGCGCACACCGCCGCCGAGCTGACCTCCCGTGAGCTGGTCCCCGACGGGGTGCTCGCCAGCGTCATGCCCACGCTCGAACGGCACGTGGTCGGCGCCGCCTGGCTCGGTTCGGTCGCCCGCCTGCGCGAGCCGGCGCCGCGGCTCGGTCTCCACGCCCGCTCGTACCTGCCCGGGGCGTCGTTCGGCGCGGTCGTCGACGAGGACCCGCGCGTGGTCCCGCTGCGTCGCAAGGAAGCCGCCACGCTGCCGCTGCCGATGCCCCGCGTGGCGGGCGGCTGGCGGGTGTGGGTCGCCTGGGGTGAGGGTGGGGACGCCGAGGTGGTGCGCCGTTCGATCACCCAGTTCGCGCCCGGGGCCCCCACCGACCGGGTCGAGCTGAGTGCCATCAGCCGCAGCTGGTGGGGGACCGACAAGCTGGTCGAGCTCGCCCTCGCGCCGGCGGATCCCGCGGCGCTCGCCGCCGACCTGACCGCCGGGCTCGACCCGACCACCTGCCGCTGGTGCGATGAACGCATCGCCACCGATGTCTGCCCCTTCTGCCGGGCACGCTCCCGCCCGACCGAGGACGAGTACGCCTCCGGAGGTCGTACGTGAACCCGAGACAGCGCCGCGGGATCCTGTTGATCTCGCTCGCCGCCGTCGGCGCCATCGCCGTGTTCGTGCTGGTGTCCAACTACCTGTCGAACGTGCGCTCGCAGCTCGGGCCCACGGTCGCGGTCCTGGTGTCGACCGCCGATCTGCCGCCGCTGGCGACCCCGCCGCCCGACGCGCTGTCGACGGTGGAGATCCCGCGCCGGTGGTTGCCGCCGAACGCCCTGCAGTCGGCCGACCAGATCGGCGGCCGCATCGCCGCGGCGGCGATCCCGGCGGACACCATCATCTCCGAGGGCATGTTCCTCGACCGCATCGAGCTCGAACCGGGGCAGCGCGAGATCGCCATCATGGTCGATGCGGAGACCGGGGTCGGCGGCAAGATCACCTCCGGCGCGGTCGTCGACATCTTCGCGACCTTCGCCGGCTCCGACGACGGTGAGACGCCACCGTCCTCGCGCGTCGTGGTGCAGCGGGCCGAGGTGCTGGCCGTCGGCACACCGGTGGACGTCGCCGAGGACGGTTCGACCCCTGGTTCGGTCGGGTTCGGTTCCGGCCAGCAGGTCCCGGTGACCTTCCGACTCAGCGTCGAGGACGCCAACCGGCTGGTCTACGTGGAGAGCTTCGCGGTCTCGCTGCGCCTGGCGTTGCGCTCGCCGCTCGATCGCGACCTGTTGACCGACGAGTCGACCTCGGTGTTCGATGCGATCGGTGAGCTCGGTCGGTCCTTCGATCCGCTCGGCGACGCGGCGCTGCGACCACCGCCGGCCCCGGAGGAACCACCGGTCGATCCGGTCCCACCGCCGGATCCGGAGCCGGACGCCGAGCCGGACGCCGACATCGACGCTGATGCCGGGGCCGACGCCGACGCCGACGCCGACGCCGAGGAGGAGACGTGATCCGGGTCCTGCTCGCCACCCCCGACGCGCGGCTGACCGCGTCGACGACCACGTTGCTGCGTGAGGCGAACGACCTCGACGTCAGGGCGACGGCCGCGAACGCGAGCGAGGTCCTCGACGGGCTCGGTGGCGACGAGGTCGAGATCGACGTCGTCGTCCTGCACGAGGGCCTCGGGCCGCTGCCCGTGCTCGACCTCGCGCGCGACCTCAACCACCGCTTCCCGCAGGTCGCGGTCGTGCTGATGTCCACCGACCCGTCCGTGGACCTCCTGCGCGCCGCGATGAGCGCCGGCATCCGGTCGGTGACCCGGACCCCACCGAGCTTCGCCGAGCTGTCGGCGGCGATCATCGACGCGAACGAGTGGGGTCAGGCGGTCCGCGACCGCTTCACGGCCGTCGGTGAGCAGCAGTGGACCGCGCAGGCGCGCGGCCGGCTCATCGGCGTCGCCGGGTCCAAGGGCGGGGTCGGCACCACCACCGTCGCGGTCCAGCTCGCGCTCGAGATCCAACGACGGGACCCCTCGCGTCGGGTGTGCCTGGTCGACCTCGACCTGCAGACCGGCGACGTCCGTTCGCTCCTCGACGTCGCGCACCGACGGTCGATCACCGACCTCATCGAGGTCGCGGGCGAGCTGACCACGGGGCACCTCACCGACGCGATGTACGCCCACCCGACCGGTCTGAAGGTCCTGCTGCCCCCGATCAACGGCGAGGACGCCGAGGACCTCGACGGGGCGACCGCCGCCCGGATCCTCGGTGGCATCCGCGCCCGGTTCGACACCGTGATCGTCGACCTCGGTGCGGTCAGCTCCGTGGCGACCGTGACCGCGGTCGAACTCGCCGAGGAGGTCGTGGTCGTCTGCACCCCGGACGTGGTCTCGCTGCGCTCGGCCAACCGGACGCTCGGGATGTGGCGGCGGTTGCGCGCCCGCGAGAGCGACGTACGGGTCCTGCTCAACCGGGCCAGCAAGGACCGCGAGGTCCAGCCCGGGCTCGCCGCCCGCGTGGTCTCGGCCCCGGTGCTGGAGACGGTGCTCCCCGACCGTCCGTCGGACGTCGAGCAGGCGGCCAACACCGGCGTCCCCGAACGCCTCGACGGGCCGTTGCGTCGAGCGATCGAGAAGCTCGCCGACGAGCTCGGGCCGGCGACCCGCCCCGAGCCGTCCGACGGCGAACAGCTCCCTCGTGCCGGCGACGGTGAGCCCTCGCCGGAGCGCGAGGCCTCCCTGGCCGCCCGCATCACCGGTGAGCAGGGCAGCATCGCTGCCGAGTTCGTCGGGCTGATCCTCCCGATCGGGGTGGTCCTGCTGCTGGTGTGGCAGTTCATCCTCGCCGGGTACACGACCGTGCTGGCCAACCGAGCGGCCGACGACGGGGCGCGGGTCCTCGCGCTCGAAGGTCGTGACCAGGACGCCATCGAGGCGGCGGCGGCACGCACCATGCACGGTCACTGGCTGCGCAACCTCGAGGTCCGTGAGCTCGAGCCCGGGGACCGCGAGGTGGCGGTGCAGATCCCGGTGCCGTTGCTCCTCCCGGGCCTCCGCTCGCCGTGGCGGATCAGCACGAGCACGGGCGCGGTCATCGAAGGTGCCGGCTCGACGACCACGACCCTGCCGGCGGCCACGCACCTGGCGACGGCCACGTCGGTCGACCACCCGCAGGAGGTGACGCTGTGACCACCCACCGGCGGCGCGGCGAGGACGGGTCGCTGGCGGCCGAGTTCGTCGGGATCCTCCCCATCCTGCTCATCGTGGCGATGGTCGGCTGGCAGCTGCTGCTCATCGTCGGCGCCGGGACCTCGGCGGCCACCGCCGCCCGCAACGGTTCACGCTCGCTGTCGACCGGGGAGGACGTCGAGGACGTCATCGAGCGCACCCTGCCGAACTGGCTGCGCGACGGCTTCGAGCACGACGTCGATCGTGGCCTCGTGGAGGTCCACGTCCGCGTCCCGGTGCTGTTCCCGGGGATCACCACGGACGCGTTCCGTCTGACCCGCAGCGCCGAGCTGCCGCGGACGAACTGAGATGGGGCTCAAGGACCGCCTCTCCGCTCCCGCCACGTCCGCGCCCGGGGAGGACACCGGCCCCGAGGACGAGATCGGCCGCTTCCGCCGACAGCTGCTCGAGGAGGCCGACCTCGACGCGCTGGCCCGACTGAACGCGACCCAGCTGCGCGCGAGGCTCGAGCGCATCGCCGGCAACCTGCTCAACCGTGAGGGCCCGGTCATCTCGGCCGAGCAGCGCACGAACCTGATCCGCCAGATCGTCGACGAGATGGTCGGATTGGGTGTCCTCGAGCCGCTG
This sequence comes from uncultured Actinomycetota bacterium, assembly GCA_964433685.1. Classification (GTDB taxonomy): domain Bacteria; phylum Actinomycetota; class Nitriliruptoria; order Nitriliruptorales; family Nitriliruptoraceae; genus Nitriliruptor. Next base: position 9,122 of record CAYSTY010000062.1, read on the forward strand.
CTCGCCGACCCGTCGGTGACCGAGATCATGGTCAACGGCTACGACGACATCTGGGTCGAGCGCGGCGGACGACTGCAGCGCCAGGAGGATGCCCGGTTCGCCACCGAGCAGCAGCTCTACCAGACCATCGACCGCATCGTCGGTGGCGTGAACCGTCGCGTCGACGAGTCCTCGCCGATGGTCGATGCACGTCTGCCCACGGGCGAGCGCGTCAACGTCATCATCCCGCCGCTGTCGCTGCGAGGGCCCGCCCTGACGATCCGGCGGTTCCCCACCCCGTACTCGATGGAGCAGCTGATCGGGCTCGGGAGCCTCGACGACGACCTCGCCGCGCTGCTCGCCGGCTTCGTCCGGGGCAAGCTCAACATCGTGGTCAGCGGCGGGACCGGTACGGGGAAGACGACCTTCCTCAACGCCCTGTCGTCGTTCATCCCGCCCGACGAACGCATCATCACCGTCGAGGACGCGGCCGAGCTGCAGCTCCAGCAGCCGCACGTGCTCACGCTGGAGGCCCGTCCGCCCAACGTCGAGGGCAAGGGCCAGATCACCATCCGCGATCTCGTGCGCAACTCGTTGCGCATGCGTCCCGACCGCATCATCGTCGGTGAGGTCCGTGGCGGTGAGACCCTCGACATGCTGCAGGCGATGAACACCGGTCACGAGGGGTCGCTCGCGA
>CAYSTY010000063.1:0-3285 GCA_964433685.1 uncultured Actinomycetota bacterium
CAGAACGAGGCCAACCTGCTCCTGCTCGACGAGCCGACCAACGACCTCGACGTGGACACCCTCCGCAGCCTCGAGGAGGCGCTGCTCGAGTTCCCCGGGTGCGCGGTGATCACCAGCCACGACCGGTGGTTCCTCGACAAGGTGGCGACCCACATCCTCGCCTTCGAGGGCGACTCCGAGGTGACCTGGTTCCCGGGCGGGTACTCCGAGTACGAGGAGGACCTGCGCAAGCGCAAGGGCGACGACGCGCTCAACCCGACGCGGATCAAGTACAAGCCGCTCACCCGCCGCACGAGCTGAACGGGACACCGATGGTCACGCCTCCCTCCGACGGGTCGTACGCCGGTCAGGTGCTGCTCGTCACCGCCCGGCTGCTCGACGACCCCGTCGGGGAACCCGGCTTCGTCGCCTTCGACCCCGAGGACGTCGGTCGGCCCGTCGGTGACGACCTCGTCGCCTCCGGCTGGGAGCTCTACACCGGGGACGAGACCGAGGCCGAGCTCGAGGACCCGGACAACGCCCGCCTCGTGGACGTCGACGGTGCGCTCGAACGCTTCCCGCAGCTGCACGTGCTGCTCGAGGAACACGACGGCGGCAGCGGCGCCTGGGTCGCCACGGGCGACGGGGACTGGCTCGAGCTCGGCGACGACGACCTCGACGACCTCGACGACGGCGACCTCGACGACCTCGACGACGGTGACCTCGACGACGGGCCCGGGTGAGCCGCCTGCGGGTCACCGCTCGCGGGCACGTCCGAACGTGGTGAGCAGGTCCGGCGGGAGCGGTGCAGGGAGGTGGGCGGCGTGAGCGCACGGGTCGTCGACCTCGACGACGTCCGGACCGACGACCTCGGTCCCGAGGTCCTCGGTGCGAAGGCCGCCGGACTCGTGACGCTCCGACGGCTCGGCCTCCCCGTCCCGCCGGGCTTCGTGGTCACCACCTCGGTGGGCCGTGAGCACCTACGCACCGGGTCGCTCGCGCCCGTCGTCCGGGCCGAGATCCGCGCGGCGCGCGAGCGTCTCGAAGCGTCCGTCGGACGTCGGCTCGGCGATCCGCGTGCGCCGTTGGTCGTCGCGGTCCGCTCCGGCGCCGCCACCTCGATGCCGGGCATGATGGACACGGTGCTCGACATCGGCGCGCCGGACGTCGCGGACGCGTCCGTCGGCCCGGACGAGGCCCGGTTCGCCTGGGACAACCGTCGCCGGTTCCTGCGCAGCTACGCGACCGCGGTGTTCGGGCTCGACGATGCGGCCTTCGCCGCGGTGGACGCCGAGGTGGCCGCATCGGGGGCGGCCGCGCCGGGAGACCTCGCGCGCGGCTACGAGGCGGTCATCGCCGCCGCGGGACGCGCGATCCCAGCCGACCCCCACGAGCAGCTCGAGCACGCGGTCGAGGCGGTGCTCGCATCGTGGGACGCCCCGCGCGCGAGGACCTACCGCCAGCTGCACGACCTCGACGACGGTGCGGGGACCGCGGTCACCGTGCAGGCCATGGTGTTCGGCAACCGCGACGAGCACAGCGCCACCGGGGTCGCGTTCAGCCGTGACCCGGCGTCGGGTGAGCCGCAGCCCTACGGGGACGTGCTGTTCGACGCGCAGGGTGAGGACGTGGTCGCCGGACGTGCGACACCGCAGCCGTTGTCGGAGCTCGCCGACCGTGAGCCGGCGGTCTGGGAGCAGCTGCGCGGCACGATGGACCAGCTGGAGCACCACCTCGGCGACCTGGTGATGGTCGAGTTCACCGTGGAGTCGGGGACGTTGTGGCTGCTCCAGGTCCGCCGCGGTGGCGCCACCGACGCGGCGGCCGTCCGCATCGCCGTGGACCTGGTGGACCGCGGCGTGATCGAGCACGACGAGGCCGTGCGCCGCACCACCCCGGCGGAGCTCCGGGCGTGCCTCGAACCCCCACCGGTCCGACGGGGACCGCGCGACCGGCTGACCCGGGGGCTGGGTGCCTCCCCGGGCGTGGCCACGGGCCGGGTGGCGACCGACGCGGACCAGGCGCTCCGACTCGCCGGGTCGGGACCGGTCATCCTGGTGCGGCCGGTGACCTCTCCGGTCGACGTGCACGGGATGGGCGCGGCAGCGGGGATCCTGACGGCGACCGGTGGGTTGGCCAGCCACGCCGCCATCGTCGCCCGATCGATGGGCAAGCCCGCCGTCGTCGGTGCCCGGGACGTCGTGGTCGACGCCGTCGCGGGGACCGTGACGATCGGTGACCACGTCCTGCGCGCCGGGGACGACGTCGTCTCGGTCGACGGCACCACGGGGGAGGTCGTGCTCGGCGGCCCCGACGCCGGCACGTCGTCCACGACGATCGGTCGGCCGCGACACCTCGAACGCTTGCTGCGCTGGGCGGACGCCATCGCCGACGGGCCGGCGCCGGGCGCGACCGACGAGGAACGGCTCGCCGCGGCACAGGCCGTGCTCGGGAGCCGCTGAACGCGCCGCGACGCCGTACCGTCGGGGTTGCGCCGCACGAGCCGGAGGTCCCATGCCGAGGTCATCGTTGCCCGAGACGGTCGCGTCCGCCCGGGACTACCCCACCGCGTGGGTCGCCGCCCACATCGCGGAGGAACGCCGCACCGTCTCCCGGCTGGGGGAGATCCGCGAGGCGGTGTTCGGGGCGCAGGACGGGCTGGTCTCCACCCTCGCCGTCGTCGCCACGGTCGCCGGTGCGACGAGCGACAACCTCACCGTGGTGATCGCCGGGCTGGCGTCGGCGGTCGCCGGCATCTTCTCGATGTCGATCGGGGAGTACATCGGCAGCAAGAGCCAGGCCGAGATCTTCGAGGCCCAGATCGCCGACGAACGGGAGGAGGTGCAGGAGCGCCCGTTCGAGGCCGAAGCGGAGGTCGCCCACCTGTTCCGGCGCGAGGGCATGACCGAGGACGACGCCTGGACCACCGCCGCGATCCTGGCACGCCACCCGGAGTCGCTCCTGGCCACGATGGTCGCCAAGGAGCTCGGCATCCCCGCCGACGCGGACGAGACCGAGGGCTCCCCGCTGAGGGGAGCGGTGGTGATGGGTGGCGCGTTCGCCGTGGGGGCAGCCGTGCCCGTGGTCCCGTTCCTGCTCACCACCGGGCTCACCGCGCTGACCATCGCGTCGATCGCGACGGGGCTCGTGCTGTTCGCCATGGGGGCGGTGAAGGCGAGGTGGACCGGTCGGTCGTGGCTGCGGTCGGGTCTGGAGGTCCTCGTCCTCGCCGCGATCGCGGGGCTCGCCGGCTACCTGTTCGGCACGGTCCTGCCCGACCTGTTCGGGTTCGCCGCCTGATCGTTC
>CAYSTY010000063.1:3385-9668 GCA_964433685.1 uncultured Actinomycetota bacterium
GGGTCGACCTCCCGCCACCGTGACCGTACGCTGCACGCCGCAGGAGGGGAGTACCCCGCAGATCCATGGTCGTCTCGTCATCACGATCCGTCGGTACGGATCCGGGACGGCCCCGCCGGACAGCGGTGGGGGAGACCTCCGGTCCACCGCGTGAGCCTGCGCTCACGATCGACCGGAGCAGCCCCGATGCCCGACACCACCCCCGTGTCCGATAGCGCCCCCGTCCTGCCCTCCACCACCGCGGACCACGATGGGGTGGACCCGGACTGGTACGCACGCGAGGTCGGCGACGTCCTCGCGAGCCTCGGCGTCGACCCGCAGGTGGGGTTGCGCGACGACGAGGTCGCCCGCCGCCGAGCGGTCGTGGGCCCGAACGAGCTGGAGGCGGCCGAGCGCCGGCACCCGTTGCTCAAGCTCCTCGACCAGTTCCGCGAACCGCTGATCGTGCTGCTGCTCGTCGCCGGCGTGGTGGCGTTCGCCATCGGTGAGACCATCGACGCGGTCGCCATCCTGGTCGTCGTGACGATCAACGGGGTGCTCGGCTGGGTGCAGGAGCTCAACGCCGAACGGCAGGTGGACGCGCTGCGCTCGCTGGTGACCAGCGACATCCGTGTCCGTCGCGGCGGCACCGTCGACCGGGTCGCGACCGTCGACCTGGTGCCCGGCGACATCGTCCTGCTCGAGGCGGGTGACCGGATCCCCGCCGACGGGCGGCTCGTCGTCGCACAACGGGCCGAGGTCGAGGAGGCGGCGCTCACCGGGGAGTCCGTCCCGGTCCGCAAGTCCCTGGAACCGGTGGCGGCCGACGTCCCGCTCGGGGACCGGTCCTCCGCCGTCTACTCGGGGACGCACGTCAGCCGGGGCCGGCTCGAGTTCGTGGTCGCGGCGACGGGGGCGGCGACCGAGCTGGGACGGCTCGCCGCGCTCGTCGACGCCAGCGGCGGCGGACCGTCGCCCCTCCAGCGCCAGCTCGCGGACCTGACCCGCCGCTTGGCGGTCGTGGCCGGTGCGGCCGTCGTCCTCCTCGCGGCGCTCGGCCTGCTCCGCGGTGATGCGCTCGCCGAGGTCGCGATCGAAGCGGTCGCCGTCGCGGCAGCCGCGCTGCCCGAGGGACTGCCGACGGCCGTGACCATCACGCTGGCGCTGTCGATCACCGTCATGGCCCGCCGTCAGGCGGTGGTCCGCGGGCTGCCGGCGGTCGAGACCCTGGGTGCGACCTCGGTGATCTGCACCGACAAGACCGGCACCCTGACCGAGCAGCGCCTCCGGGTGGTCGAGGCCTACGTGGGCGGGGAGCGGGTCGAGCGCACCGACACGCGGGCCCGGCCTGCGCTGCGGGCGTTCGTGCTCGCGTCCGACGCCGTCGCAGGGACGGACGGTGACGTCGGGGACCCGACCGAGATCGCGTTGCTGGACGCCGCACGACGGGCGGAGCTCGACATCGACCGGATCCGCGGCGAGGTACGACGTGTCGCCGAGGACCCGTTCGACCCCACCACCCGACGGATGGTCGTCGTGGTCGAACGCGAGGACGGGACCCGGCAGCTGCTGGTCAAGGGTGCGCCCGAGGCCCTCGTCGACGCCGGCGTCACGGGCACGATCGGGCCGGTCGACGCGCTCGCAGAGCGTGCGCTGCGCACCCTGGCCGTCGCCGGTCGGGACCTGCGGCCCGACGAGCCGCTCGACGACGTCGAAGCGCTGCTCCACGACCTCGAGCCGCTGGGGCTGGTCGCGTTGATGGACCCGTTGCGGGCGACCGCGGCCGACACGATCGCGGCCGCGCACCGCGCGGGTATCGACGTGGTGATGATGACCGGCGACCACCGCGCGACGGCCGTCGCCATCGCGTCCGACGCCGGCATCCTGGCCTCCGGTGCGCCCCGAGGGGACGGGCGGGCCATCGAGGGTCGTGACGTCCGGGACATGACCGACGACGAGCTCGATGCCGCGGTGCTCGACCTCGGGGTCGTGGCCCGCGTCGCGCCGGACGACAAGCTGCGCATCGTGCAGGCCTTCCAACGACACGGGCGGGTGGTGGCCGTCACGGGGGACGGCGCGAACGACGCGGCCGCGTTGCGCGCCGCCGAGGTCGGGGTCGCGCTCGGCTCGGGGACGGACGTGGCGCGCGAGGCGGCCGACGTGGTCCTGCTCGACGACGACCTCGGGACCCTGATGGCCGCGGTGGAGCGCGGTCGGGCGATGCACGACAACCTGCGCACCTTCCTCCGGTTCCAGCTGACGACGAACGCCGCGCTCGTGCTCGCGCTGGTCACCGCCTCGCTCGCCGCGCTCGCCGCACCGATGACCGCGGCGCAGGTCCTGTGGGTGAACCTCGTCGCCGACGGCCCACCGGCGGTCGCCCTGGGGATCGACCCGCCGCGCCCGGGGGTGCTCGACCGGGCACCACGTGACCCGAAGGCCTCGCTGCTCGACCGCCGGCTCGTGCGGCTCGTGATCCCGGCGGCGGTCGTGATGGCGGTCGCGGCGCTCGGGGCCCAGCTGCTGGTCAGCCACCAGCTCACGGGCACGTGGCTGCCCGAGGACACCCCGCTCGCGGCGACGACCGTCGCGTTCACCGCGTTCGTGCTCGCTCAGGTCGCGAACGCCTTCGTGGTACGGGTCGAGCCGGGTCGGTCGGTCCTGCGCGCGCCGGCGCGCAACCGCTTCCTCGGCGTCAGCCTCGCGATCGTGGTGCTCCTCCAGGTCGTCCTCGTGCAGGTGCCGGCGCTCAACGAGGTGGCCCGGACCACACCGCTCACCGGCGGCCAGTGGACCGTGGCGATCGGAGCGGCCCTCGTGTGGCCGGCGCTGCGCGAGGTCGCGATCCTGGTCGGACGTGCGGTCGGCCGCGGCCGCTGAACCGTCGCGTCACCCGTCGTGCCGGACCCGATCGGCACCCGTGTAGACGTTCCCTCCGCCGTCGCGGACGAACCCGCACAGGGTGATGCCCGCGGCGGCGGCGGTGCGGACGGCGAGGTCCGACGGGGCACCGACCGCGACGATCACGCACGCACCGGCGACCGCGACCTTCTGGACCAGTTCGAACCCGACGCGTCCCGACAGCACGACGACGTGGTCGTCGAGCGGGACCTCGCCGGCCAGGACGTGGACGCCGATGGCGGCGTCCAACGCGTTGTGCCGCCCGACGTCCTCGCGGACCGTGTGGAGCGTCCCGTCCGCCGTGGCGATGCCGGTGGCGTGCAGCCCACCGGTCCGCGCGAAGGTCCGCTGGCGGTCGCGGAGCGCGTCGGGCAGGGCCGCCAGCACCGACCAGGGCACGACCGGTCCGGCGCCGTGCAGCGGGGTGATCCGGGTCAGCAGGTCGTCGATGCTGGCCCGGCCACACACGCCGCAGGAGGCGGTCGCCGGGAGATGGCGGTGCACGAGCGCGTCCGGGTCGACGGGTCGCGACACCTCGACGATCATCGTGTCGTCGGGCCGCGCGTCGGTGAGCACGTCCCCCGGACGGCCACCGGTGACCTCACCGGCGCGCACAAACCCCTCGGCGTGCAGCAGGCCGACCGCGAGTTCGAGCTCGTGTCCCGGGGTCCGCATCGTGGTGGTGACCTCGACCGGGTCCTGACCCGGCCCGGCGACCAGGATGCGCAACGGCTCCTCCCCGACGACGTGGTCGGTCACCGTCGCGACCGTGCCGTCCGTCGGCGACACCGTCGTGACGGGGACGGTCGTGACGCGCTGGGCGTGGTCGAGGTCGCCGGGCACGTCCACGTCACGCGCCGTCCGCCCCGCCGCGGGGGCGTCGACGACCCGCGTGGTGAGGTGGTCGAGGAGCGCGACCGCGCGGGCATCCCCGACGTCGAGGCGAGCCCGGACGGTGGCGGCGACCCCGCGCCGGTAGGCGGCCGCCAGGGGCTGGAGGCGACCGTCCACCTCGAGCACCGCGACGTCGAGGTCGGCGTCGTCCCGGAGCGCAGCGACCAGGGCCGTCAGCGTCGCCGGCTCGGCCCAGGCGTGGTCACCTCCGAGGACGATCACGACCTCGTGCGCGGCGGCCTCCAGGCCGGCGAGGAGCCCGGCCAACGGCCCGGCGTGGTCCGGCGCGTCCAGCACGGTGCGCGTGCCCGGCGGCAGCGTGAGCCCGGGCGGCAGCGGCCGCTGCGGGGCCGTGGCGACGAGCACCTCGTCGGCCACGGCGGCGACCGCGTCCACCGCGCGACGCAGCAGCGGCACCCCGTCGACGGGTTCGGCACGCTTGTCACGGCCGAACCGACGGCTGGCGCCACCGGCGAGCACCACACCCGTCGTGCCCACCGTCCGCGCCCCTCCGTCGTCCTGCCCAGCACGGTAGAGCAGCGAGGCCTCGAGTTGGCACGCGGGCCCCGGGGCCCGCACGCTGCGCGCCACCGCCCTCGACACCGGATGCGCTCGTGGACCCCGACACCTCGTTGGACCGCCCGTGAGGACGGTGGCGGCCCTGCTCGCGACCGCGCTCCTCCTCGTCGCCTGCGCCGACGACGGTGAGGCCCCACCCGAGGCTGACGCGCCGACCGAACAGCCGGCTGACGACGCCTCCGACACCCCGGCGGCCGACCTGCCGGAGGTCGCCACGATCGACCCCGACGACGTCGAGGAAGCAGCGGATCCCGGCACGCTCGACGGTCGCATCGCGTCGTCGGCGGACGACCTGCCCGACGGGTGGGCGGTGACCGTGGTCGCGGATCCGACCCTGGGGCCGTACGTGATCGGGCTGCCGGCACGAGCGGTCGTGTGGCGCGTCGGGGACGACCTCGAGCCGTTGCGCGACGCCGTCGAGGACGCCGCCTGGCTCGCGTACTGGGATCCCATCCTCACCGAGGCGTCGGACGCGGTCGACAGCTCGTCGCTCCGTGCCGCGGCCGTCCTGCCATCCGACGTCACCGGGGCCGGGCCCGGGGCCGGGGCCGAGGTGCACCTGACCATCAGCGCGACCCCGCGGCAGGACCTGCCCGTCGACGATCCGGCCGCGCTCGCCGAGGCCTTCGCGGGAGCGTTCGCGGACCAGCAGCTCGAGGTCCAGGACGTCGGGACCGGACGAGCCGGCGAGGTGGAGGTCGGGGCGGTCACCTCCCTCACGCCGGACGACGAGTTCGAGGACGGCGTCACCCGTCGGCTCGTGCAGTGGTTCTACCCCGAGGTCGACGCACCGGTCGTGTGGAGCGTCACGTGCGAGGCCGTCGCATCGGCGGCCGCGGTCACCGACGAGGTCTGCCCGACGGTCCTCGCCGCGTTCCGCACCCCACCTCGCTGACCGGACGCCCGACAGGTCACCAGCGGTGGTGGACCAGCGGGGCGATGAGGTCGTCGTACACCTCGCGGGCGGCGGCCATCACCTCGTCGGACAGCGCGGCGAGGTCGGCGGCGGCCGCGTTGTCCCGGACCTGGTCGGGTCGCTTCGCGCCGGGGATGACGGTGGACACCGCGTCGTGCATCAGCACCCACCGCAGGGCGAACTGCGCCAGGGTGGCCGAGCTCGGGACCAGCGTCCGGAGCCGTTCGACCGCCTCCAGGCCGGTGTCGAAGTCGACGCCGGCGAAGGTCTCCCCGACGTCGAACTGCTCGCCGTGGCGGTTGAACGCCCGGTGGTCCGACGGCTCGAACGTGCTCGTCCGGTCGAACTTGCCGGTCAGCAGCCCGGACGCCAGCGGCACCCGGGCGATGATGGCGACGTCGGCGTCCGCCGCGGCCGGCAGGACCTCGTCGACCGGGCGCACGCGGAACAGGTTGAGGATGATCTGGATCGTGGCGATGTCGGCGGTGCGACAGGCGACCTGGGCCTCGTCGACCGTCTCGACGCTGACGCCGTAGGCGGCGACGACGTCCTCGGCGACGAGCTGGTCGAGCGCATCCCAGACCTGCGGCCGGTCGTAGATCTCGCGCCCCAGCGCGTGCAGTTGGACCAGGTCGATGCGATCGACGCCGAGGTTGCGGCGGGAGCGGTCGAGCCAGTCCCGGAACGCCGGGTAGGTGTAGGCGTCGGGATCGAGCGGGACCCTCCGCCCCATCTTCGTGGCGACCACCAGGTCCTCGTCCCGCTCGCGCAGGAGGCGACCGATCAGCTCCTCGCTGTGGCCGTCGCCGTACACGTCCGCGGTGTCGAAGAAGGTCACGCCAGCGTCGACCGCCGCGTGCAGAGCCCGCAGGGAGGTGTCGTCGTCGACCGTGCCCCAGCTGCCCCCGATCGCCCAGGCGCCGAAGCCCACCTCGCTGACCTGCCGACCCGTACGGCCCAGACGACGTCCACGCACGCCCGCTCCTTCGATGGGGGACCCGCACGGTAACCCGG
>CAYSTY010000064.1:0-9649 GCA_964433685.1 uncultured Actinomycetota bacterium
GCCCGCATCGACCTGCACCTGCCCGGTATCGACTCGCTGAAGGGCAAGCGGGCGCTGGTCAAGGCGGCTGCCGCCCGCCTGCGTGACGAGCTCGACTGCGCCGTGGCGGAGATCGGCTACCAGGACCGCTGGCAGCGGGCAGCGCTCGGCATCGCCACCGTGAGCGGCACCGCCACCGGCGTCGACCGGGTCCTCGACCGGATCACCGCCGTCGTCGAACGCGATCCCCGGGTCGAGGTCATCGCCGTCAGCGACGCGGTCGACGTCCTCGATGCCGAACCTCCCCGCTGATCGTCCCCGTACCCGCCGGTCCACCCACCGCAGGAGTCCACCGTGGCCAGGAAGCGCAACCCCCGGGTCGACAAGGCCGTCCGTGAAGCGGTGGCCGACCTCGTCGAAGCCGAGGTGGCCGACCCCCGTCTGGCGTTCGTGACCTTCACCGACGCGCAGGTCACCCCCGACCACGAGCACGCCCTGATCTACTACTCCACGCTCGACCCGACCGTCGTCTCGCGCGACCCGCGTCGGACCGGCGGCGACCGCGTCCCCACCGAGGCCGAGGTGGCCGACGGGCTCGCGTCGGTGGCACCGCGGCTGCAGGGCATGGTCTCGCGTCGCGCGCGGCTGCGGACCACGCCCATCATCACCTTCGAACCGGACCCGGTCGTGGCGCAGGCCTCGCGCGTCGAGGACCTGCTGCGGCGCATCGAGCCCACCGTCCCCGTCGAAGGTGCCGTCCCGACCGGCGAGTACCTCACGCGCGACGACGACGCGGCAGCGACCGACGGTGACGACGGGCCGGACCAGCGTCCGTGACCGACCCCGCCCCCTGGCTCGACGACCTCGACCCGCACGCGGTCGACGGTGCGGTGACCCGGCTCGCCGACGCGGCCGCGTCCGGAGCCACCGTGGTCATCGCCGCCCACGTCGGCCCGGACGGTGACGCCCTCGGCGCGGCGCTCGCCCTGCACCTGGCGTTGTCGGCCCGGGGGGCGAGGACGCTGCCGACCTGGGGCGAGGAGCCGCTCCGGGTGCCGGCGGCCTACGCGGACCTACCGGGCGTCGACGGGCTGGTCGCTCCCTCGGAGATCGACCCCGACGAGGTCGACCTCCTCGTGAGCGTCGACGCGGCGTCGGCCGCCCGGCTCGGCGCGCTCGAACCGTTGCTCACGACCGGGGTACCGACGCTGGTCATCGACCACCACCCGACCAACACCCGGTTCGGCACCTTCCACCTCGTCTCGCCCCGGGCGGCGGCGACGGTCGTCATCATCGACGAGCTGCTGCGCCGCCTGGACGTCCCGCTCGACCTCGACATCGCCACGTGCCTCTACGTCGGCCTCGTCACCGACACGGGACGGTTCCAGCACGCCAGCACCGACCGTGCGGCGATGGAGCTCGGGGGACGCCTGATCGAGGCCGGCGTGCCGCACGAGGAGCTCGGCCGTCGGCTGTTCGGGACGAGGACGGTGGGTGAGCTCACCCTGCTCGCCCGCGCCCTCGGCCGGCTCAGCTTCGTGCCGGAAGCACGTCTGGTCCACGCGGCCGTCACCGCGGAGGATCTGGAGGAGGCCGGTACCGGCATCGAGGCGGCCGAGGCCATCATCGACGTGGTCAGGACCACCGACGTCGCCGAGGTCGCCGTCGTCGGCCGTGAGGACCCGCCGGCCGGCGGGTGGCGGATGAGCCTGCGCTCCCGCGGCGAGGTCGACGTGGGGCGTGTCGCCGAGGCGCTCGGCGGCGGTGGGCACGCCCGCGCCGCCGGGTTCACCGGTCACGGCACCTACGACCAGATCGTCGAACGCATCGTCGCTGCCGTCCGGGAGGTCTGACGTGGCTCGTCGTCGCCGGGCCGGTGAGCCCGACCGTTCCGCCGTCCTCCTGATCGACAAGGACCTCGGCCCGACCTCGCACGACGTGGTGCAGTCCGTGCGGCGAGCCGCGGGCCAGTCCCGCATCGGCCACACCGGGACCCTCGACCCGGCCGCGACGGGGGTGCTCGTGCTGTGCCTCGGTCGCGCGACCAAACTGGTGCGTTTCCTGCAGGCGGGGACCAAGACCTACGCCGCCCGGATGGTGCTCGGCGTGGCGACGAGCACGCAGGACGCGGAGGGTGAGGTGCTCGCCCGCGTCCCCGCCGGGCACGTCGACGAACGCCGGTTCTGCGAGGTGCTCACGCGTTTCCACGGCGACATCGAGCAGATCCCACCGATGGTGTCCGCCCTCAAGGTCGACGGCGAACGTCTCCACGAGATCGCCCGCCGTGGCGAGGAGGTCGAACGCGACGCCCGGCCGGTGACCATCCACGACCTCGTCCTCGACGGGTACGAGGCCGGCGCCGATCCCGATCACCCCGAGGCGTCGTTCCTCGTGACCTGCTCGGCCGGGACCTACGTCCGCACGTTGGCGCACGACGTCGGGGCGGCGCTCGGCGTCGGCGGATCGTTGACCGCGTTGCGCCGGGTCGCCAACGGTCCGTTCACCGTGGACGAGGCCCACCGCATCGACGCGGTGCGCGACGCCGCGGACGAGGGGCGGTTCGAGGGGCTGCTCCTGTCACCCCTCGCGGCCATCACGCGGGTGCTGCCGACCGTCGCGGTCGACGACCCCGACCTGGTCCTGCGCCTCGCACAGGGCGGCCGACTGCCCGCATCGGTGGCGGCCGAGGTGCGCGCCGACGGGGACGAGGGGCCGGTCGCGGTGCGGTCCGGGGACCTGCTCGTGGGCGTCTACGCTGGGGGTGGACCACAGCTGCGAGCCGAGCTGGTCTGGCTCCGTCCCGAGGAGCTGGCGGCGACCCCCAGCACGACCCCGATCCCCAGCACGGCCCCGATCCCCAGCACGGCCCCGACCCGCGAGGACCGGTGAACGACGACCACGGCCGCCGAGGTGGCCCGCCCGCGGTGGCGTACGGGCTCGACGAGGCCGTGCCCGGACCGTCGGTGGTCACCATCGGCAACTTCGACGGGGTGCACCGCGGTCACCGCGTCCTGCTGCGCAGAGCCGTCGACGCGGCCCACGAGTCCGCCGTCCGGTCGGTGGCGGTCACCTTCGACCCCCACCCCGCGGCGGTCCTGCGACCCGGCAGCGAGCCGCGCGCGATCCAGCACCTCGACGACCGCGTCGCCGAGCTGCTCGCCGTCGGCGTCGACCTCGTGCTCGTCCTGCCGTTCACGCCCGATCTGTCCGCGCTCGAACCGGACGAGTTCGTCGAACAGGTCCTCGTCGAACGGCTCCAGGCGACCAAGGTCATCGTGGGCACCAACTTCCGGTTCGGCCACCGGGCCGCCGGCGACGTCGTGGCCCTGGCCGACGCGGGGGAGCGGTTCGGGTTCACGACCGAGGCGGTGACCCTCCTCGAGCTCGACGGCGCACCGATCAGCTCCAGCGAGCTGCGCCGCCGCATCAGCGAGGACGGCGACCTCGACTGGGCCAACCGGGCGATCGGCCGTCCCTTCCACCTCGGTGGCGAGGTCGTCCGAGGCGATCAGCGGGGACGGACGATCGGGTTCCCCACGGCCAACATCGAGGTGTCGGGCCGCCGGCTGCTGCCCGCCAACGGCGTGTACGCGGGCATCGCGACCGTCGACGGCGTCCGCTACGCCGCGGTGACCAACGTCGGGACGCGGCCGACCTTCGACGGCGAGGGCGTGACCGTCGAGGTGCACCTGCTCGACGCCGACCTCGATCTGTACGGTCGTCAGCTCGAGGTCACCTTCCGGCACCGTCTCCGCGGGGAGCAGCGCTTCGAGGGTGTCGAGGCCCTCGAGGCGCAGATCGGTCGCGACGTGCAGCGCGCCCGCGACCTGGTCGGCGCCGATCTCTGAGCGCACCCCGCGGCGCCCGTCGGCGAGGTCCCGCCCGGCGTGCGACCATGTGCCGGCCCGTGGGCGTTCCTCACGGGTCGGTTCCGAACGGGGAGGGTCCGTGTCCGGCGAGGCTGGTGGCGACGCGCGACGGGTGGGACGGCCCTCGGCGGGACCGGTGACCGGGGTGCTCGGGGAGCTGATGCTGGCCCGCCAACCCATCCTGGACGGTGACGTCGAGGTGGTCGGCTACCAGCTGCTGCACCGTGACGTGCGCCGACCCGGGCCCGTGGACGCGGCCGCCGACGCCTCGCTGCTCGTCGACGGGCTGCTCGCCCTCGGGCGCCAGGAGCTGACCGGTGGTGCCGACGCGTGGGTCTCGGTCACCGCGGACCTGCTCGCCAGCGGAGCGCTGCTCGACCTGCCCACCGACGGGCTCGTCCTCGGCGTCCCGCGTGGGGTCGCGCCCGAGGCCGACACCGTCCGCTGGCTGGCCGACCACCGCGCCGCCGGCTACCGGCTGTGCCTCGACGGGGTGCAGGTCGGCGACCCGCGCGCCGAGCTGCTCGACCACGTCGACCACGCCCGCGTCGCGGTCGCGGGTGAGCAGATGGCCGCGGGGCTCGCGCTCACCGGTGAGCTGTCGGGCCGGGGCGCCTCGGTGGTCACCGAAGGGGTGTCGAACTACGACGACCTCGAACGGGTGTTGGCCGTCGGTGCACAGCTCGTCCAGGGGTTGTTCTGGACCCGGCCGCGGGACGTGCGGGCGCTGCGGCCGATCCAGTTCGCACCGGGGCACCTCCAGCTGCTCGACGCGCTCGGCCAGAGCGAGGTCGACCTCCACGCCGTGGAGGACCTCATCCGGTCCGACATCACCCTGACCGACCGGTTCCTGCGGCTGATCCGCCGGGTCGTCGGCTACCGCAAGGTCGCCTCGATCCACGACGGTCTCGTGCTGCTCGGGGTCCGCGCGGTGCAACGCTGGGTGAGCCTGCTGACGCTCGGGCGCCTGTCCGACGAGGCACCGCTCGAGCTCGTGACGCTGGCCAGCGCGCGCGCCCGTGGTTGTGAGCTGCTCGAGGAGATGCGCGGCGGCGACCGACGGCTCGAGGCGTTCACCCTCGGGATGTTCTCCGTCCTCGGACCGGACGGGCGTCTGGACGCCGCCACGCTCGACGTGCTCCCGGTCTCGGCGGACGTGCGGGAGGCGCTGGAGCACGGCACCGGCCCCCTCCGCCCCCTGCTCGACGTGGAACTCGCCGCCGAGCGGGCCTCGTGGGATCACGCCGAGGAACAGGGTCGCGACCTCGGTCTCGCACCGACGCAGGTCGCCCAGGCGAACGCAGCGGCGCTCAGCTGGTCGGCGGCGGTCTGTGCCTGAGCTCCGGGACGTGCCGGCTCAGGCGTGGTCCCGGTCGGGGACGGTCAGCGCGGTGTAGACGAAGCTCGCTCCCGCATCGAGGTGGCTCTCGACCCAGATGCTGCCGCCCTGCCCCTCGGTGAGCAGCTTCGCCGAGTGCAGCCCGAGCCCGCTGCCGTCGACGCCGCGGGTGCGGTCGAGCCGGGTGAACGGCTCGAACAGGCGGGCCTGGTCGGCGGCGGAGATGCCGGGCCCTTCGTCGCTCACACGGACCTCGAGCTGGTCCCCGCGACGGCGGACGCCGACGTGGATGGTCGATCCGGCGGGGGAGAACTTGACGGCGTTGCCGAGCAGGTTGCCGAGCACCTGCCGTTGGCGCACCTCGTCGGCGAGCGCCGGTGGCAGGTCGAGGTCGTGGGTGAACTCGAAGGTCCTGCCGGTCCCGGCGCGGACCTCCTCGACCGCGGCGGCCACGATCCGCACCAGGTCGACCGGGCGTAGGTCGTAGGTGAACGAGCCCGCATCCACCTCGGCGGAGGTGACGATGTCCCGCGACAGCCGCGCGATGCGTTCGCCCGCCTCGTGCGCGGTCTCGAGCATGGCGCGGGTGTCCTCCCACCCGAGCTCCGGTCCCGCGTCGAGCACGAGCTGCAGGGCGCTGGTGAGCATGACGGCAGGCGAGCGGATGTCGTGGACGACGACGGCCAGCAGCTCGTCACGTCGCTGCGTGGCGTCGCGGAGGCTCGCCAGCGCGGCGCTGAGCGCGCGGTGCTGGGCCTCGAGGTCGTCACGGCGGTTGCGGTCGACGATGCGCTCGTGTTCGAGCAGCGCGAGGTTCCGGGAACGGGTGCGGTCGTCGTCGGTCGCGATCGTGTTGGTGACCACCTCGCTGTGACGGTCGCAGACGGCGCGGAAGGCGTCGGTCGAACGTTCGTGCGCGAAGGCGTCGGCCGGGTACCCGCACAGGAGCGTCGCCGGGACGTCGGCGAGCAGCTCGTTCCACAGGTCCTCGAGTTCGAGGGCGCCGGCCACGTCGCCCTCGTCCCACAGCAGCGTGACCATCTCGCCGAACAGGCGCAGCCGTCGACCTCCGGCGTGGGCACGTGCGAGCACCGGCTCGACCGCGGTCCGGAAACGGTCACGGTCGGGGCCGTCGGACGACCGGAACGTGTCGAGCAGATCCGCCGCATCGATCAGCGCCAGGCTGTCGTCGGTCCGGTGGCGGTCGACGTCGATGCCCCGCTCGAGCAGCTGGGCGATGACGCCGTCACGGTGGACGCCGCTGGCGACCACCACGGCTGCCTCCCCGGCGACGAGCCCGGGGGCGATCAGGTCCACGACGCCGCTGACGAGGTGCTCGGCATCCACGTAGATGCCCACGAGGTGATCGTGGGCGGTGAGCTCGTCGGGAGCGGCGTCCGTGCCCAACGGGAGCGTGGAGGACAAGACGGGACCTCGTGCAGCGGACTCGTGCAGCGGTGCAGTCTACGGCCCGAGGTGCAGTGACACGCGGGACGGACAGCCAGGGGAACGATCCCGAGCCGGGCGGTGGTACCGGGCTGGGCGGCTGTCGATGGCCACCTGGACGCGGCGCTGACCCGTCCGGGTGGTTCTGGCGGCGTCGTGATGGTCGCGGACCCGCGGTGCTCCACACTCCGGGCCGGTCCCCCGCAGGAGCACCCCGTCGCCGACCACCGCCCCGCTCCGAACCGCCGCGCCGCGTGCGCTGCTGCTCGGCCGTGCCCGGACCGGGTTCGTCCGCTTCCTGCTGCTCGGTGCCCTCGTGCAGTTGGTCGAGGTCTACGACGCGGAGACGGCCCTCGTCCCCGATCGGCTCGCCGCGCTGCTCGGTACGGCCGTGCTCGTGGCGTGGGGACTGCGGGTCGACCGGACCGGACGGGCCTCGACCGCCGGTGACGTGGCGATCGTCCTCGCGATCGCGGCGATCGGGCTCGGGCTCGGGCGCAACGGGGCGGTCCTGGTCGGGCTCATCGCCGTGCTGCCGCTGCGTGCGCTGCACGGCCCGCGACCGGCGGTGCTGCGCGCCGCCTGCGGGGTGTTCGTGGCCTACGGCCTGGTCACCTACGTCCACCACGGTCTCGGCAGGCTCCTCGACCCGGGGGTGGTCGTCGTGGTCGGCGCCGCCACCGCGTTCACCGTGACGCTGCACTCGCTCGGGCGGCTGCTCGCGCGCCACGACCTGTTCGTGCGGCTCGACGCGGTCGCCACCGAGGTCGCGGCCGGGCTCGTGGCCACCACCACGACGTCGGAGGTCGACCGGTTGGAGCGAGCCGCGCGCGGGCGGATGCTCGCCCTCGGGCAGGACGCCGCGGGACACCGCGCGCCCGACGCCGTCGACGCCGTGCTCGCCCGCCTCGACGGGGACCTGCGCCTCGCACGCCAGCGGATCACCAGCGAGGAGCGCTACCGGACCGCGGCGGAGGCGAACCGCGACGGGCTCTACCTGCGCGCGGCGTCGCCCGGTGCCGCCTACCGCTACCTGAACCCGGCGGGGGAGGCGGTGCTCGGTGTCAGCGCCCACGAGCTGCGCGCGGACCCCACGTTGGCCGCCCAGCTGCTGCACGAGGACGACCTCGAACGCCTGCACGAGCTGGTCAGCGCCGAGGGGTTCGTCGCGGAACCGACCGAGGTGCGCTGCCGCCGGCCCGACGGGGAGGAGCGCTGGATCTCGGTCCAGGAGCGGCTCGTCGACGCCGACGACGCCACGCAGCGCACGGTCCTCGGCGTCATCCACGACGTGACGCAGCGCCGCGAGGAGGCTGCGGCCCTCCAGCGCGTCATCGAACGTGAACGCGCCGCGCTCGAACACCTGCGCCACCTCGACGCGATGAAGTCGACCTTCCTCCAGGCGGTCTCGCACGAGCTGCGCACCCCCCTGAGCGCGGTCATCGGCGCCGCCCAGACCCTCGACGCTCGCGACGGGGTGCTCGACGCGCGTCAGCGGCGGGTCATGCTCGACATCGTGCAACGGCAGTCGGCGCGTCTCGAGCGGCTGCTCACCGACCTGCTCGACGTCGACCGTCTCTCGCGGGGGTCGATCACGCCCGACCGTCGACCGACGCGCCTGTTCGAGCTCGCCGAGGGCGTGGTCGCGCACCTCGAACCCGCCGAGGCGGCGCGGATCGAGCTGGTCGGCGACGTCGGCCGGGTCGAGGTCGACGCACCGAAGGTCGAACGCATCATCGAGAACCTGCTGCGCAACGCCCTGCGACACACCCCCGCCGACGGCCGCATCCTGTGTCGCATCACCAGGGAGGACGCAGCGGCCACCATCGTGGTCGAGGACGAGGGCCCCGGGATCCCCGACGAGCTCAAGACCGAGCTGTTCCTGCCGTTCTCGCAGGGGCCGACCGCCAAGGACGCGCCCTCGCCGGGCACCGGGATCGGCCTCGCGCTCGTGCGCGCGCTCGCCGAGCTCCACGGCGGTCACGCGCGCGTGGAGGACCGCCCCAGCGGGGGCGCCCGGTTCGTGGTCCGACTGCCGGCCGACGAGGCGGCCGCACGGGCGGAGGAGGCCCGTGCGGGGGCCCTGGACGTGGTGGACGCGCCGGCCGCGCAGGACGTCACGGGGGTGTCCGGCGCGTCGGTGGCGTAGCGTCCCGCGACCTCGGGGCCGGTCGGCGCGGACCGCGGACGGTTGCCCGAGCGCACCCCATCGGGCACACTGCGCACCACGACCCGGTTCCGGGTCGTCTCACCGTGCCCGTTCGGGCGTCGGGGTACCCGTCAGGAGCCGCGCGCGATCGTGCGCCGTGGCCGCGGACCCCCGGCGGGATCGATCCCCGATGGATCGACCCGGCCCGGCGGTGCAGGGCTCCACGATGCAGGAGAAGCCAGTTGGCCGTCGCACTGCCAGACGACAAGCAACAGATCATCACCCGCTTCGCCCGTGCTGAGGGCGACACCGGGTCCCCCGAGGTCCAGGTCGCGCTGCTGACCCAGCGCATCAGCCACCTGACCGAGCACCTCAAGGAGCACAAGCACGACCACCACTCACGTCGTGGTCTGCTCATGCTGGTGGGTCAGCGTCGACGCCTGCTGAACTACCTCAAGGACAAGGACATCGAGCGCTACCGATCGCTGATCGGTGAGCTCGAGCTCCGCCGCTAGGAACCAGGACGGGCCGGCACCCCACGACGGGGTCCGGCCCGCTCCGCGTCCCGGGCTCGGACCGCGCCGCACCAGCGGTCGGACGTCCGTGGCGACGCCTCGAGGCGACGCGCCGAACTCGCGTGATGGCCCTCGAGCCGCCCCCACGGATGCGCCGGTCACCGCGGCACGAGGACGAGC
Organism: uncultured Actinomycetota bacterium; assembly: GCA_964433685.1. Lineage (GTDB taxonomy): Bacteria > Actinomycetota > Nitriliruptoria > Nitriliruptorales > Nitriliruptoraceae > Nitriliruptor. Next base: position 9,478 of record CAYSTY010000064.1, read on the forward strand.
CAGGGAGTCAGGCACCGTCACGCATGGTGTGTGACGGACCCGCGCAGGTGCGCGGGACACACCGCAACTGAGGAGGCCCACGTGGGCACGCTCGGAACACACGAGCTGACCGTCGACATCGACGGCAAGACGATCACCTTCGAGGCCGGGACCCTGGCCGCCCAGGCGGGCG
>CAYSTY010000065.1:0-9631 GCA_964433685.1 uncultured Actinomycetota bacterium
GGGGAACGGCTGACCAGGGAGGCGCCGGCAGTCAGTCACGCGTCGGCCAGCCCCGAACCGGGCCAGCGCCGCCGATGTCGGTAGGGTCGCCTTCATGGGTGACATCTTGGTCGGACTCGACGGCTCTGCCGGATCGCTGCTCGCGCTGCGCTGGGCGGCATGGTTTGCCTCCTCCACCCAGCGCGGACTGCGCCCGGCCCACGCATGGCAGTACGGGCGTCCACTCGAGGATTCGCTCGCAGGCTCGGCCCCGCCACCGGACGTCGACGGGCTCGAGTCCGCCCTCGAAGACCGCTTGCGCGAGCTTGCCCAACAGGAGCTGGACGATCCGACGGTCGTGACCGAGTGCCGAGCGCTCCGGGGGCCTGCGCTCCAGGCTCTCAGGGACGAGGCGGAACGCACCGACGCCAGCTTGATCGTGGTTGGCGCACGGGGCACCGGCGGCGCCCTCAGGGTCATGCTGGGTTCGGTGAGCCGGCAACTCATCCACTATCCGATGCGGGCAGTCGCCGTGGTACCGGACTACGACGTGCTCGCCTCCCGCAAGGGGCCCATCGTTGTCGGGGTTGATGGTTCGGCAGGGTCGTCTCGCGCGCTTCGTTGGGCCACCGACGCCGCCCACCGGACTGAGAACGACGTCATCGTTGTGCACGCGTTCGAGCCGCCGCTTCCCGACCTGGGACAGGACGAGGTGGCGAGCCTGGCGGACGAGGTCCGGCAGAGGTTGGACGAGGAGTGGTGCGCCCCCTTGCGCAGCCGGGAGGTGCCCTATCGTCCGCTGCTCGAACCGGGTGATGCTCGCACCGTCATCCAGCGTGTCGCTGACCGTGTGCAGCCCGGACTCGTCGTGGTCGGCTCTCGTGGCCTCGGCCCCGTGGGGCAACGGCTGCCGGGCAGCGTGGCCCACCACCTCGTACGGGAGTTGGACTGGCCGACCGTCATTGTCCCGGGCCCTCGCGACCGTGTGGTATGGAGGATCTGAGGAAGGCGACAGGCCCAGCGGGACAAGAAGCAGGAGAAGCCCCGCAGTGCGAAGGATCTCTGACAGGCCCCGCTCGCGAGCCGGTCGGACTCCGCGGGGGCAGCGTTACGGGGGTCCTTACATCGTGCTGCCGACAGGGTCGGGCGCGGTCGTGTCCGACCCCGTCGAGCCCGGTACGGGCGGCACCGGTCCTGTTGGCTCGTCACCACCGAGGTCGAGGCGGAACGGTGGGTAGATGTCGGTCATCAGCGCGACGTAGGCGATGACCCGGAAGACCCATCGGTTGAGCCCCATGACAAGGTCGAACAGCCCGCTTGGGTAGCGGGCGCGGAACAGCAGCGACAGCGCGGCGATCAGGACCAGCACGCCGATCAGCCCTCCGCCCACAGAGAACCGCGCGCCGCCGACCTCACGCGTGGTGACCGCCCAACTCGCCCACCCGCTGGTCAGCAGCGCCACGATCAGTAGGTGCGGCAGCGCGAGCAGCCACCACTTGACCAGCACCAGTCCGCGCGAGAGCCGCTGGGGGTAGGTGATGTCGAGGCGGGCCGGGTAGTCGACGTCGTCCAGGGTGAACGGCGGGTAGCGGTCCGTGCCGAGCGCGGCGTAGCCGAAGAAGCCGGCCCGCCACGCCCACCGCAGGACGCCGAGGTTGAACGCGAACAACGGACGCGGGTAGCGGCCGGTGAACAGGATCGACACGCCCGCGACCACAGTCAGCACGACGAACGCGATCGCGAGGACCATGAGAGCCAGGACGTGGGGGATGAGCATCGCCCACTTGACCAGCCACAGACCGCGGCTGAGGTGCGGGTCGAGGTGGCCGGTGACGCGGACCGGATGCGTCCCCGGTGCCGTGGTGGCCACGGGGGCAGGGCCACTCGGCGCTTGGCCATCGACGTCGTCGCGCACGCTCAGCACCAGCAGGGTCGTACCCGTGCCGATCAGCACGAGCGTGCCGATGAGCAGCCACAGCGCGATCGGTCCGAGGAGCGCGGTCTCCACGCCGGCGTCGGCGCGAACGTCCACGCCGGCGCTGCCGTCGGCGTTCATGACCACGATGGTCCACTCGCCCGATGTGGGCGACCAGGACAGCGTCTGGGTGTCCGTGCCGGCGGTCTGGGCCAGCCAGAACGCCTGGTCGGTCGGCGGCGCGGGCAGGCTGGTGCCGACGATGCCGATGTAGCGGGTGCGCCGGAAGTCGAGGTCGCGGACGCGGTCGTGCGCGACGTCGTCGAGGTAGGCCTCGACGTCGTCGGTGGCCGCGATACCGGCGAAGACGGCCTGGTCGGCATCCTGTGGTGTGAGCCGAAGGCGCAGGTCGAGGTTCTCGTTCCAGGGGAACCAGTCGGCGGTCCCGACGATGATCTCGAGCTTCTCGCTGACCACCGCGTGACCGTCGCTGGCGAGTTCGGCCGGCGGGGTGTTGACGAAGCCGTCGTCTTCGCGTTGCACCAGGTGGCCAAAGCCCATGACCGCGGCGGCGGCCGCGGATCCCAAGCCGATGACGACCAGCAGCACCCCCGCGATCAACAGTACAACGCGACTGTTGCGCATCGGAATCGCCTCCTCGCAGGCACGGTGAAGCGGGCGTCCACCACTGCCCACGTCGAGCCTCCCTCGCCGGTCGTCGTGGCGACAGAGGCGGACGGCCCCGTATCGGCCGCCGAACCCGATGAAGCGCGCTACAGACGCATGCGTTCACCGTGCCTGGGCACGACAGCGGTCCAGTCGAGTTCGCCCTCGATGCGGTCGTGCAAGCGCTGCGCAGCCTCGGGCTCACCGTGGACGACGAACACCCCCTTTGGTCGCGTGGCCGTCGCGAGCCAGCCGAGAAGTTCGTCGGCGTCGGCGTGGACGGAGAACACCGGCAGGTCGACGATCTCGGCCCGCACCCGGACGTAGCGGCCGTGGATCTTGACCTCGCTCGCACCGTCGACCAGGGCGCGGCCGCGAGTGCCCTCCGGCTGGTAGCCGACCAGCACGAGGGTGTTGGCGGGACCCGGCAGGAACCGGGTCATGTGGTGCAGCACGCGGCCCCCGGCCGCCATCCCCGACGCGGAGATCACGATCTTCGGATCGTCGGACGCCGTGACGCGCTTGGAATGGTCGGCGTCGTGCACCTCGATGATCCGCTCCTCAAGGAACGGGGACGGGTCGTCGAGCACCCCTTCGCGGAACTCGTCGGACCCTGACGCGATCGCCGCCCGGTAGGCACGCAACGCGGCCAGTGCCATCGGGCTGTCGACATAGACGGGGACATCGGGCAGCTCGCCCCGGTCGTGGAGGTGGCCGAGGTGGTGGAGCAGGACCTCTGTCCGGTCGACGGCGAACGCCGGGATGATCACCGTGCCTCTGCGTGCGATGGTGCGCTGGATAATCTCGCGCAGGACCTCGACCGCCCGGGAGTCGTCGTGGCGGCGGTCGCCGTAGGTCGACTCGACCACGACCCAGTCGCAGTCGCCGATCGGCTCCGGCGGCCGCAGCAGCGGATGGTTCGGACGGCCGAGGTCGCCGCTGAAGGTGATGGACGGGCCGAGTTCCACCCGGACCGTCGACGAGCCCATGATGTGGCCGGCACGCGCAAGTTCGACCACGATCCCTGGCGCGACCTCCCGCCGCTCACCGAAGGCCAGCGGCGTCAGTTGCGCGAGCGTGTCACGGGCGTCGCGTTCGGTGTACAGCGGCAGCGCCGGACGGTGGCGCGACCAGCCGAACCGGTTGGCGTGCGCGGCCTCCTCCTCTTGCAGGTAGCCCGAGTCGGGCAGCACGATCGACGCAAGTGCGATCGTGCCCGGCGTCGCGTGGACCGGTCCGGTGAACCCCTCGTTGCGCAGCCGTGGTAGGTAGCCGCAGTGGTCGAGGTGACCGTGGGTGAGCACCACCGCGTCCAGGCTCGCGGCGTCGATCGGTAGCGGTTCGCGGTTGCGCAGGCGGAGCGACTTGGCGCCCTGGAAGAGTCCGCAGTCGACCAGGACGCGGGCGCCGTTGCGTTCGAGCAGGAACTTGCTGCCCGTGACGGTTCCGGCCGCGCCCAGGAACTGCAGCGTCGCGTTCGGGTGGGTGGGAGCGGAGATGGTGGTTCCTTTGTTCGGGCAAGGGCACGGTCCGCACCTACCAGGGGCCGGCGCCCTGGGCGCTGACTGAAGGTGTTGGGGCCACCGCGATCGCGGAGCTGCGCGGCAGCCCAGCCACCGCCACGTCCGACCCCGAGGGCTTCGACGAGCAGTGCCTTGGCGGCGTCGACGCCGGGCGATGGTGGGCGTTGTCCAGACGGCACGCTACCCAACCGGAGGATATACTGGGCGCGTTCCGTATATCTGGAGGCGGTGATGACGAAACGGCTCATCGACGTGGACGACGACGCGCTCGAAGCTGCGCGGCGCATCCTGGGCACGGCCACGATCAAGGACACCGTCAACTCGGCGCTCCGTGCCAGCGTGCAGGCGGCCGAGCGACGCAACCGTGTTGATGCGGCGGCGCTGAAGCGATTCGCTGAGGCCTCGCGTGATCTCCTCGACGAGGACGTGATGGCAGACGCGTGGCGCTGACACCCGCTTCCTGGCTGGTGGACAAGTCGGTGCTCGCCCGAGTCGATGTGACGGCGGTCGCCGACGCAGTTCTTCCACGCGTACAGGCGGGTCAGCTCGGCGTGGCGCTCGTGACCGAACTCGAAGTCGGCTACTCGGCCCGCTCCCGTCAAGACTACGACGCGACGCGCCAGGATCTGCTCGACCTGCTCATCCCGGTGACGCTGCCCGTACGCGCCGAGGAGCGAGCTCGTGAGCTACAGCGCGACCTCGTGATGCGAGGGCAACATCGCGGAGTCAGCATTCCCGATCTCGTTCTGGCTGCTATCGCAGACATCGAAGACCTCACCATCTTGCACTACGACGCCGACTTCGACCTGATCTCCGACCTCACCGGTCAGCCCAGCGAGTGGGTCGTGCCGCGCGGCAGCATCGACTGACGGCGTCCGCGTCGCGTAGATATCGGCATCCGACACGAGCTGGCGTCCGTGATGAGAGATCCGTAGTCCGCCGGACCACAACCGGACGCATGATGGAACTTGCACGACGATCCTGAGTAACACATGAGTAACGAGCGACGCGGCGACGTCCGTAGACGAGTCTGGACACCCGCGGACGTCATCGGACGAAGCCGCTGGTCAGGCCCGCTTTCTGATTGATGTCGATGGACGGCTACGGATCGCGCTGGACGCGCGCTTTCACCTTGCCAAGGTGGAGGTCGCGAGTTCGAATCTCGTCATCCGCTCCACGCGCCGCGCCACCCCCCATCCTCCACGACATCCTCCACGACGGACCCCGCCCCGGCGGGGTCATCGTCGTTCCGGGGCGTCGCGCGGGTCCGGGTCGGCGATGAGCGGGACGAAGCGGACCCGCGTGGTCCGCTGCACCTCGCGCAGCACGCCGTCGCGGGCCTCGTGGATCACGACCTCCTGCAGGTCGGGGCCGCCCACGGGTGCCACCAGCCGACCGCCGTCGACGAGCTGCTGACCGAGCGCGGGTGGCACCGTCGCCGTGGCCGCGGACACGACGACGGCGTCGTAGGGCGCCCGCTCGGGCACGCCCCGCGTGCCGTCACCGGTGACCACCGTGACGTGGCCGAGCCCGCAGGCGGCGAGGTTGTCGCGGGCGACGTCGGCGAGTGCTCCGACGCGTTCGATCGTCACCACCTCGGCGGCGAGGTGCGCGAGCAGCGCCGTCTGGTAGCCGAAGCCGGTGCCGACCTCGAGGACGCGTTCGTCACCGGTGAGCTGCAGCGCGGCGAGCATCGCAGCGATGAGCGACGGCTGCGAGGTCGTCTGCCCGTGCCCGATCGCCAGCGGACGGTCACGGTCGGACTGCCCGCGCGCGGACGACGGGACGAACCGGTCGCGGGACACCACCGCCACCGCTGCCAGGACCCGGGGGTCGCTGACCCCCGCTCGGCGGGCCGCGACGAGCGCGGCTGGCTCCTGGTCGTGGCGCATGTCGGCAGTGTGACGCACGTGGGCGCCGCGCACAGCAGTGCTCTTGGTCCTCACGACCGGGGACCTGTGGAAGGTCCGCCGTCCCCCGCCGGTGCCTAGCGTCGGACCGAGCGCCGCGGCTCCGGTCGGCGCCGAGCCGAACCCACGGAGGCGCCGGTGAGCATCGTCGACGACGGTCTGGAACGGCTCCGACCCGACCTCACCACGCGCTACCTCGGCATCGAGCTGCGCTGTCCCGTCGTGGCATCCCCGAGCCCGCTCACCGGTCGGCTCGTCGACCTGCGCGCGCTCGACCTCGCCGGGATCGGCGCGGTCGTGCTGCCGAGCCTGTTCGAGGAACAACTCGACGGGCCGGCGGCGACGACCGGGGAGCTCGACGCCTACAACGCCGGTCCGGCCGGCTACCTGCGCACCCTGCGGGCGGCCACCCAGGAGCTGCGCATCCCGGTCATCGCCAGCCTCAACGGCACGACGCGGACCTGGTGGACCGAGTACGCCCGGGTCCTGGCGGACGCCGGGGCGGACGCCATCGAGCTGAACGTCCACCGTGCCGGCGCCGTCGATCGGCCCGGCCGGCACGTCGAGGATGCGACGCTCGACCTCGTCGCCGCGGTCGCCACCGCCTGCGAGGTCCCCGTCGCCGTGAAGCTCTCGCCCCACTGGACCGCCCTCGGCGACCTCGCCCGTCGCCTCGACGATGCCGGCGCCCGCGGGCTGGTCCTGTTCGATCGTCCGGCGCAGCCGGACATCGACGTGACGACCCGCCGCGTCGGCGCGCGCCTCGAGCTGTCGAGCTCGGCCGAGCTCGGCACGCCGCTGCGCTTCGTCTCCGCCCTGCACGGGCGGGTGGCGGCGGACCTCGCCCTGACCACCGGCGTGCACGAACCCGCGGACGTGGTGCGCGGGCTGCTGGCCGGTGCCGGTGTGGTGATGACCGCCTCCGCGCTGCTGCGTCACGGTCCGGATCGGGCGAAGGGGCTGGTCGCCGGTCTCGAGCAGTGGATGGCCGAGCACGGCTACCTGACCGTGCCGCAGCTGGTCGGGTCCCTCAGCGACGCCACCGCCGTCGACCGCGACGGGGTCGAGCGGCAGCGGTACCTGACGGCGTTGACCCGCTACGCGCGGACCTTCACCCCCTGATCGCTCGGGACGGGTGGTCCGCCGGCACGGAGAGGTCCGGGAGGTAGGGTGCGGTGATGGCCAGTCGACGCAGCACCGCCGCACCACCCCGCGCGCAGCCGCGGGTCGAGCTGTCCCCCCCGACCCCGATCCAGCGGGCCGGGCTGGTGCTGGGCCTCGTCGCGTTCCTCGTCCCGCTCGTGGTCGACATCGGTGGGCTCGAGCCCGCCGGTCAGCGCATGCTGGCCATCTTCCTGCTGGCGATCGTGCTGTGGGTCACCGAGGCGATCCCGCTGGTGGCCACGGCGGTGCTGGTCATCCTGCTCGAGGTCCTGATGATCTCCGACCAGGCGCTCGTGCCCCTGACGGGGGACGTGCTGCCCGGATCGGCGTTCTTCGCGGCGCTGGCCGACCCGGTCATCGTGCTCTTCCTCGGCGGGTTCCTGATCGCCGACGGGGCCAGCATCTTCGGGCTCGACCGCAACATCGCCGCGGTGCTGCTACGCCCCTTCGCGGGGGACGCCCGACGGACCGTGCTCGGGCTGATGGTCATCACCGCGCTGCTGTCGATGTTCGTGTCCAACACCGCCACCACGGCCACGATGTTCGCCGTGGTCCTCCCGCTCCTCGCCGCGCTGCCCGCGGGAGGCGCTCGCACCGGTCTGGCGCTGGCGATCCCGCTCGCCGCCAACATCGGAGGCATCGGCACGCCCGTCGGCAGCCCCCCGAACGCGATCGCGCTCGGCGCCCTCCAGGCCCAGGGGCAGGGCGTCTCGTTCGTCGGATGGATGCTGCTCGCGGTCCCGTTGATGGTCGTCGTGCTGCTGTTCGCGTGGTGGTTCCTGACCCGCCGGTTCATCCCGCGGGACGTGCGGATGGACCTCGACACGTCGGCGAGCTTCGACCGCAGCCCGGCGGCGATGGTGTTCTACGTGGTCGCCGGTCTCACCGTCCTGCTGTGGCTGACCGAACCGCTGCACGGCGTCGCCTCGTCCACCGTCGGGTTCCTGCCGGTCGTGGCGCTCCTCGCGACCCGCGTGATGAGCGGCGACGACCTCAAGCTGCTGCAGTGGCCCGTGCTGTGGTTGGTCGCCGGCGGCATCGCGCTCGGTGCCGGCATCGGGGCCACCGGCGTCGACGCCTGGGTGCTGGGCCTCGTCGCCTGGGAACGACTGCCGACGGTCCTGCTCATCGTGCTGCTCGTCGCGGTGGGGCTCGGGTTGTCGACCGTCATCTCCAACTCGGCGACCGCGAACCTGCTCGTCCCGTTGGCGCTCACGCTCGCCACTGGCCTGCCGATCGACGCGACCGCGATCGGGGTGATCGTGGCGCTCGCGTGCGCGCTCGCCATGGCGCTGCCCATCTCCACCCCGCCCAACGCCGTCGCGTACGCCACCGGTGAGGTCAGCACGCGCCAGATGGCGATCACCGGGGTGGTCGTCGGCGGGTTCGGTGCGGCCCTCCTCGCGTTCGTGCTCCCGTGGGTGTGGGACCGACTGGGGCTGCTGTGACCCGGGCCACCGGCGGCCCCGCCCCCTGGGTGGTCGTGGTCGCCCCGGGTGCGCTCGGGGACGCCGTCGCGGACGAGCTGACAGCGGGGCTCGGCGGCCTGGTGCGGGTGGCGGTCGTCGCGGACACCGCCGCCGCGCTGGCGCGGCACGACCTCACCGGCGGTCCCGTGGCGCTGCTGATCCTCAGCGATGTGCTCGGACCGATCGACGCGACGCTCGCGGCGCTCGACGTCACGCCGGGGTTCGCGGCCGCACGCACGTTGGTCGTCACGGGACGAGAGCGGCACGACGACGTCGCCCGGGCCATCGACCAGCGTCGCCTGGACGCGGTGGTCGCGATCCCCTGGACCGCCGGCACCTTCGCCGCACACGCACGCAACCAGATCGCCCGTTGGGCCCCGAGCGAGGCGGATGGATCGGATCCGGCGCAGGGGTCGAGGGGGGCGTCGGGTCCGGCTGACCTTCCCGCGACGCTCCCGCTCGAGCAGCCCGTGAGCGAGCTGCTGCGCGACCTCGAACTCGAGCCGGACGAGGTGACCGAGCGGCTCGTGACCGCGATCGAGCAGGTGCTCGGACCGCGGCCGCGGCTGGTCCTGCCACGCGGCACCCGTCTCACGCACCAGGACCACAGCGTCGACGGGGTGGTGGTCGTGCTCGACGGGCACGTCGCGCTCGACCGCAGCACCGCCGTCGGCGACCTGCGCCTCCACCACGCCTCCACGGGGCCCGTGGTCGGGATCCTGGCGTTGGTCCAGCAGCGTCGGGCGTACTTCACCGCTCGGACCACGACCGAGGTGACCTGCATCCACCTGTCGATCGAGCAGCTCGACCGGGCCCTCGACGAACGGGCCGAGGTCGCGGGAGCCCTGGCCGCGGTGGCCGTCCAGGCGCTGGCCCGTCGCCTGCGCCGCTCCGAGCAGCTCCAGATCGAACGGATCGGGCTCAACCGGACGCTCGACGCCGAACGCCAGCGGCTGAGCGACGCGCTGCACCAGCTCGAGCAGGCCCGGCTCGAGCTGGTCGAAC
>CAYSTY010000066.1:0-5900 GCA_964433685.1 uncultured Actinomycetota bacterium
CCTGGGTCGACAGCACGCAGTAGTGCTCGTCGCGCAGCTCCTCGGGGACGTTCACGGTGACAGCGCGAGGTCGACGTTCTGCGACCCGAGCGCGAGGTCGACCACCACCGCGCGGTGGTCGCTGCCGCGCGGGCCGTCCACCGACGCGCTCACCGGGGTCACCCCGCGGGTCAGGACCCAGTCGATGCGCACGAACGGTGGCAGGCGTCCGTCCGACGGCCACGTGAAGCCCATACCGCTGCCCACCGCGCGTTGGGGATCGTCGAAACCTGCGTCAACGAAGCGACGGTACGCCGTGGAACGGTCGGTGGAGTTCAGGTCGCCCCCGACGACGGCCGGCACCTCGGGGTCGAGCACCGCGAGGACGGCCTCCGCCTCCGCGTCACGGACGTCGTCCTCGAGCTCGAGCCGCTCGAGGATCGAGGTGCCACACGCCGGGCAGGGCGAGATGAGGTGGACCGAGGCGACCTGGACGGGGCGTCCGTCCACGTCGAGGTGGACCACGCTGGTGCCGCGGCTGCGTTCGCTCGCGTCGACCACCGGCACGACCTCGGTGATGGGGTGGCGACTGAGCACGGCCACGGCCCCCACCCCCGGCGAGCGGTCCACGTGCTGGTGGGGGTAGGTGTCGGCGAGCGCCGACGCCAGCGCCTCCTCGCGCGGACCGAACACCTCCTGGAGCAAGAGCACGTCCGGAGCGGTGTCGGCCACCAGGCTCAGCACGTGCCCCTCGTCGGGCGCGCCGACGAAGGTGTTGTAGGTCACCACCCGCAGGTCGGGCACCGCGTCGGGGGCGCCGCCGGGTAGGAACGCGGTGCCGTAGGCCCACAGCCACAGCCCGGCCGGGAGGGCGAACAGCAACGCCACCCCCACCTGCCGACGGACGAGCGCGACGACCAGCAGCACGAGCGCCGGTGCGGTCCACCAGAAGGTCGCGAGGTTGAGCACGGCCGTGATCGGGTGCTCGACCCGGGCCACCCACAGGGCGAGGACCACCGCCGTCGACAGCGCGTACGGCCAGGCCAGGAGGCGGAGGAACCCGCGGCGTCCCACGTCAGCCGTGCGGGGTGTCACCGAGGCGGTGGACCATGACACGGTTCGTGCCGCCGTGACCACCGGGGATGCCGGACACCACGACGATGGCGTCACCGTGCGCCGCGTAGCCGTGCTCCAGACAGACCTCCTCGGCGGCCAGGATGAGGTCGATCGAGTGGTCCTTGGTCGGCACGATCGCCCCGGCGGTCCCCCACATGAGCGCGAAGCGACGTAGGGGTCGCTCGTCGGGGGTGAGCCCGATCACCGGGTGCAGCGGGCGGAACTTCGACACCAGCTGAGCCGACGCCCCCGTCAACGAGTACACCAGGATGGCCTTGGCCTCGACGTCCTGGGCGATCTGCACCGCCGCCTTGCACACCACGCGCTGGAGCTCCTGGCCCGTGACCGGAGGCACCGGATGGACCCGCTCCGCGGACGACTCGGCCACCTCGATGATGCGCGCCATGGTGCGCACCGCCTCGACCGGGAAGCGACCGGCCGCGGTCTCGCCCGAGAGCATCACGGCGTCGGTGCCGTCGAAGATGGCGTTGGCCACGTCCGAGGCCTCGGCACGGGTCGGACGCGGGCTGCGGATCATCGAATCGAGCATCTCGGTCGCGGTGATGACCGGGCGACCGGCGCGGTTGGCGAGGTCGATGATCTCCTTCTGGATGGCCGGGACGCGTTCGGGGCCGACCTCGACGCCGAGGTCGCCGCGGGCGACCATGACCGCGTCCGTCGCCGCGATGATGGCCTCGAGGTCGTCGATCGCCTCCGGTCGCTCGAGCTTGGCCACGATCGGTTGCTGGCCGTCGAGGTCCTTGACGATGGCGCGGACCTCGTGCACGTCCTCCGGGCGGCGCACGAACGACAACGCGATCCAGTCGACACCGAGCTCGACCATCGTGCGGACGTCCTCGTGGTCCTTGTCGGTGAGGCTCTTGGCCGAGACCTCGACGCCGGGGAGGTTGACGCCCTTGCGGGACCTGGCCGGACCACCGGCGACGACGCGGGCGGTGACCTGCTTGCCCTCGACCCGCGACACCACGAGGCGCAGCAGCCCGTCGTCGAGGAGGATCAGCGCGCCCGGGTCGACGTCGTCGGCGAGCTGCGCGTAGACGACGGGCAGGATCGGCGTCCCGGCCCCGTCGTCGTAGCGGTCGAGCTCCTCCTCGCCCGCGATCAGCACGACCTCGCCCCCGTCCTCGAGCTGCACCCCCGCCTCGGGCACCATGCCGAGCCGGATCTTGGGACCCTGGAGGTCACCGAGGCTGCCCACGTTGCGGCCGAGGCTCGCCCCGATCTCGCGGGACAGCTCGAGCCGGCGCTCGTGCTCCTCGCGCGTGCCGTGGGAGAAGTTCAGGCGCACGACGTCGATCCCGGCCGCGATGGCGGCCCGGAGGCGGTCGGGGTCGTCGAGCGCGGGCCCGAGGGTCGCGACGATCTTGGCGCGGCGCACGGTGCTCGATCCTCGTGACGGATGCAGGGGGGCGGGAGCGCGACGGCATCCTACGGGTACGGGCGCCCGGCCGGCCGGCAGGACGGTCGTGACGCCCCCGCCGTTCAGCCGGTCCCGAGCGCGTCACGGGTGCCGGCCGCGAGCTGCGAGGTGGTGGTCTCGATCACCGCGCGCGTCCGCTCGTCGAGGTCGTCGCCCAGCGACAGGACGAAGACCTCGTCGCCGAAGCCGAGCAGGAACGGTGGGTCACGGTCCCGTTCACCGAGCAGCACGTCGACGGCCACGCCGACGATGGTGTCGGCGCGCACCGACCACCGCACCGCCGCCGGCCCGGCGGAGTCGTCCACCGCGAGACCGCGCGGACCGATCCACCGGGGCACGGAGGCCCCGGCCACGGTGCCGACGCCCGCGTCGGCGACGTCGACGACCAGCACCTGCGGCGCGTCCTCGTCCGGTACGGCGAGGACCTCGGCCGTCTGCGCGGCATCGGCGACCACGGCGTCGAGCACCACGTCCTCGTCGGCGAGCGCCGCACGTGCCCCCGACCGCCGCCGGGCACGGTCACCACGATCGTCGCCGCGCACGATGCCCACGGGGGGCCCGAGGGTGCTCGCCGCCGCGCCGAGGACGAGGCCGAGACCCTCGTGGTCGACGTCGACGAGGTCCACGTTGTCCGGCGTGCCGTCCCGGGCCGTCCCGAGCGCGCAGAACCGGGTCGCGGGGAACCGGTCCGCCAGATCGAGCACCGTCCGGCTCCCGTCGGCGGCCAGCACGCAGACCAGGTCGGCACCCGACTCGGCCAGGAGCGCGGCCACGTCCGGGACGAACCCCGGATCGTCCGGCGTCACGGGCCGCACACCCGCGACGTCACCGACACGTCCCTCCGCGAGGCGAGCGAGCTCGGTCGCCGGTTCCAGGAACGTCGCAGCGGTCGGGTCGCCCGGTGCGGGCAGGACCACCGCCACCTGCACGCCGGAGGGTGCCGGTTCCGGTGTCTCCTCCACCGCGGGGGTCGGGCCGGGGTCGGGGGACGGGTCCGACGTGCACGCCACGAGCGCGACGAGCGCCAGGAGGGCACCCGCGCGACGGCGGACGCGGCCGTCCTGCCTCGAGCTCACCCTCAACGATCCCCTCACGCGCTGACGCGCCGCTCGGCTCCCGCGACGGGAGGCCTAGGCTAGCGGTGCCTCGCTGGCCACCGTCCGGCTTCCTCGACCTCGGAGCGCTCGTGTCCTCGTCCGTCACCGTCCTCGACGACCCCGTCGCCGGGCTCCAGCTCGCGGCCCTCCGCGACGCGACCACGAGCCCCGAGCACTTCCGCTTCCACGCGCGTCGGCTCGGCGCGATGCTCGCGTTGCGTGCCGTGACCGACCTGCCGGCGGAGCACAGCACCGTCCGTACCCCGCTCGGGGACGCGCCCTCCGTGGGGCCGGGGCGCACCATCGTGGCCGTCCCCGTGCTGCGCGCGGGGCTCGGGCTCCTCGGTGGTGTGCACGACGTGCTGCCCACCGCGCTCGTCGGCATGATCGGCCTCGAACGGGATGCCGCCACCCTGCAGGCGCGCCGGTACTACTTCAAGGTCCCGCCGCTCGACGGCGCGTGGGTGCTGGTGCTCGAGCCCATGCTGGCCACGGGTGGGTCGGCCTCGGACGCGGTCCAGGCGCTCGACGCCGAGGGCGCCGAACAGGTGACGGTCCTGTCGGTGGTGGGCACCCAGGAAGGCATCGACCGGGTCACCTCGGAGAACCCCGGGGTGCGCGTGGTCATCGGTGCCGTCGACCCGCAGCTCGACGAGAACGGCTACATCGTCCCGGGCCTCGGCGACTTCGGCGACCGCCTCTTCGGCACGCCGCACTGACCGACGATCACGGCGGCGGGCGTCAGCCCCGCGGGTTCGTCCGCGGGGGTGCCTCCGCGGGGATGTCGATCGTGGCGCCCGGCTGGACGACCTCCGGACCGTCGTCCGGGGGGATGTCGATGTCCGCGCCGGGCTGGTTGACCTCGGGCCCGAGGTCCCACCGCTCGCCGAGACGTACGTCGGGACCGCGGACCACGGCATCGTCGGGGTCCCGCGGGACGTCCCCGGCGTCCCGGTCACCGGTGTCCGGACCGGACGCCGGCGGCGCGGGCACGTCGTCGGCCGGCGGGGTCGGCCGGGTGACGTCCTCCGCCGGTCCGGGCGGTGGCTGACGGTCGGTCCCCCCGCCGGTGCGGGCGGCCGGGGTGGTGGCCGGGGCCGACGAGGTGTCGGCCGGTTCGGCGACCGGGTCGGTGGCGGGGACCGCCTCGCGGGCATCCGCGGCGGGTCCGACCTCGTCGTCGGTGCGGTCCTCCGCGGGAGCACCGGCCGACGGCTCGTCCGCATCGGCGGTGACCACCCGCGTCACGTCCGACCGGTCGGCGGTCCGGGCGCCCGGCACCAACGCCGCTGCACCGGACGCGACCGCGATCAGCAGCGCCCCGGCGAGGAAGGCGGTGACCATGGAGCGACGCTGCAGCGCCGTGGCACCCATCAGCTCACCGAGCCGGTCGAGGACGACCACCGCGTCCTGCCGCAAGGCGGTCGCGAGGACGACGACCTCGTCGCGTCGCAGGACGAACGAGGGCTCGCGTTCGACGTCGCGGAGCCGGCGGACCAGCTTCAGGTAGGCGATCAGCGCGTCATCGGGGGCGGCGGGGTCGAAGCTGGCGTGGTGGCCGGCGGTCTCGAGCCGACCCGCATCGACGTCGATCCGCAGCGGCGTGCGCGGCGACGCCTGCACCTCGGGGGCAACGGGCATCCAGGGTCCTGTCGTCCCCACCCGTATCGGCACGATCGGGCGGGTCCTGAACCGGTCCGTGGCCGGGACCGGCGAGCGATCGTGACCTACCCCCGCAGGAAGGTCAACCGCAGGGTGCGATCGGGGTTGTCGGCGTTGGTGTCGACGACCACGACCGACTGCCAGGTCCCGAGCGCGAGCCGGCCGTCGTCGACCGGGACCGACAGGCTCGGGGAGATGAACGCGGGCAGGACGTGGTCGGCCCCGTGCCCGGCCGAACCGTGGCGGTGACGCCAGCGGTCGTCACGGGGCAGCACCGCATCGATGTGGTCGGCGAGGTCGTCGTCCGAACCCGCGCCGGTCTCCAGCAGCGCCAGCCCGGCCGTGGCGTGCGGGAGGAAGACGTGCAGGAGGCCGTCCCCACCGACCTCCGCCGCGAAGCGTGCGCAGTGGTCGGTGACGTCGGTCACGCGTCGTGCGCCGGTCCGCAGCGGCAGCTCGCGCCGTTCCATCACACGCGCTCCACGAGGTCGGCGTACCCGCCGGCGTGGTAGGCCAACGGTCGCCGGTCCGGGTCGTGGCCGAGGTCGAGGACCTCGCCGACGACGATGAGGTGGTCCCCGCCGTCGTGGACGGCGTGGACGCGG
>CAYSTY010000066.1:6000-9430 GCA_964433685.1 uncultured Actinomycetota bacterium
GACCTCGCCGACGACGATGAGGTGGTCCCCGCCGTCGTGGACGGCGTGGACGCGGGTGTCCACCCAGCCGACGGCACCACGGATGACCGGCGCGCCGGTGACCGCCGTCGTGTGCGCCACCTCGGCGAACTGGGCCTCACCGGTCGGCCGGGCGGGGTCGGCGAACGTGACCGACAGCGGCGCCTGGTCGGTGGCCAGGAACGACAGCGCGAACACCCCGCTGGCGACGACGTCGTCGGCCATGACCGCGGCCCGATCGACGCACACCAGGACCAGCGGCGGGTCGAGGGACACCGAGGTGACGCTGGAGGCGGTCATCGCGTGGGGCCGGCCGTCCACGACGGTGGTCATGATGGTGACACCGGTGACGAAGCGACCGAGCACGGCGCGGAAGCGGTCGCTGCCGACCGCGGATCGGCCAGCGGGCACGTCGGCTGCGTCGAGTCCCGCGAACAGGTCGTCCTCGGGCCGACCCGGTGCGCCGCCGAGCTCGCCGTCCTCGAGCACGAACTCCTCGGTGCCGAAGAAGCGCCCGGCGAGCTCGTCGGGGGTGTTGAGGAAGAAGCTCTCCGCACCGATCTGGCTGCGGTGGGCCAGCAGCGCCGCACGCTTGTCCGCCAGGACCCCGCTGACGTCGACGACGGTGGTGACCTGCTCGTCGGGGGTGCCCATCGGCACGTCGTCGACGGAGGCCAGCTGCGCGTCCCCGAACGGCGACGGCAGGCCGGCCGCCGTCAGGGCGGTGTGGATGCCCCACAGCCGGCTCTTGGTCAGGGTGTGGACGTAGCGCTTGCGTACCTGCCACGGCTCGCCGGGCACGTCGGCGTCGGGGTCGGCGGCCAGCGCCACGGCACGGATGGTGACGCGGTTGGCCTTGATGTGGTCGGGGTGGCCGTAGCTGCCGTGCTCGTCGTCGGACACGACGACGTCGGGCCGGACACGCCGGATGACACCGGCCAGGCGCGTCGCCGCCTCGTCGAGGTCGGCCACGTGGAAGCTGTCGGGGTGCTCGTTGTCGGGGGTGCCGGCCATGCCGCTGTCGCGGTAGCCGAGCCAGATGTGCTCGTCGACGGCGAGCGCGGCGATCGCGGCCGCCATCTCACGGCGCCGGTGGGTGGTCAGGTCCTCGTCGCCGAGGTCGATGCCGGCCAGGTTCTCGCCCGCCTCCCCGCCGGTGCAGGTCACCACCACGGAGCGCCCGCCACGCGCGGCCGTACGGGCGAGCACGCCCCCACAGGCGATCGCTTCGTCGTCGGGGTGGGGGTGCACGCACAGCAGGGTGGGACGGTGCTCCACGGTGCCTCCTGGTGGGGCGTGCGGCGGGTCACGCACGTTCCGACGGTAGCCTCGGCCGTCTCCCGAACGTCCGGACCCTGCGCGATGCCCGAGCAACCTGCGAGCCACCCCGACCCGAGCACGGCAGGCACGGTCGGTGACGTGGTCTTCGTGGACGACCGCGCCCGGGTCCCGGGGGCGCTGGCCACCGTCGCCGCCCCCGTGGTGGGCGTCGACGTGGAACGTGCCGATGCCGACCGCTACTTCCGCCGTGCGGCGCTGGTGCAGGTCGGGACGAGCGACCGCTGCCTGCTCATCGATGCGGTCGCCCTCCCCGAACTCGCGGAGCTCGACGGCTTCCTCGACGCCGGGCGGACCGCCGTGCTGCACGCGCTGGAGAACGACCTCGATCCGCTCGCCCGGATGGGCGTGACCCCCGACGCGATCGCGGACACGGGTATCGCCGCGGCCGTGCTCGGGCTGCCGATCGGTCTGTCGGCGCTGCTCGCCGAGGTCCTCGAGGTCCAGCTGACCGCCGACAAGGAGGCCTACCAGCGCGCCGACTGGGCCGCCCGCCCGCTGTCGCCCGGGATGGCCGACTACGCGGCCGGTGACGTGTTCCACCTGCCGACGCTGTGGCAGGAGCTCGCCGACCGGCTCGACGCGGCGGGTCGCCGCACCTGGTACGAGCAGGAGCTGGCGTGGACGGTGCAGCGTGCCGGCGAGGACAACCGCGACTGGACCCGGGTCAAGGGCGCCGGTCGTCTCGACCCGGCGGCCAAGGCGGTGCTCCGTAGCCTGTGGGAGGAACGCGAGCACATCGCGCGTGAGCACGACATCGCCCCGAACCGGCTGGTGCACGACGAGGTGCTGCGTGACCTCGCCGAGCACCCGGTGGCCAGCCCCGACGAGCTGGTGCGCCGCAGCCAACGCCGTCGTGGCCTGCTGCGCGAGCACGCGCCCGACCTGTTCGCGGCCCTGCAACGCGGACAGGACGCGCCCCCCGAGGCACGTGAGGAGGGCGCCCGGCGGTGGTCCACCGAGGACAAGGCCGCGTACGACGCGCTGCGCAGGGCCCGTGCGGGTGTCGCCGCCGACCTCGGCATCGAACCTGGGGTCCTGTGCTCGTCCCGACCGCTGTGGCGCGCGGTGGCCGGTCGCCCCGAGGACCCGCTGACCCTCTGCGCCCTCGCGGACCTGCGACCGTGGCAGACCGACCTGCTCCACGAGGTCCTGTGGGAGGCCTACACGGCGGCGCTCACACCGACCGGCTGAGCGAACTCGAGCTGGTGGCGCTGGCCTGCAGCTTGCGGGCGAGGTTGGACGGCATCGCGAACTCGACGTCCTCGTCCACGACCAGCACGGTGTCGACCTCGGTGGTGCCCCGCGCCCGGAACCAGTCGATGACCTCCTCGACCAGCACCTCCGGTGCCGAGGCACCCGAGGTCAGGCCGATCGTCTCCACGCCCTCGAGCCAGGCGGGGTCGATCTCACCGGCCTCGTCGACGAGGTAGGCCGGCACCGACCGGTCCCGGCTGACCTCCACCAGCCGCTTGCTGTTCGAGGAGGTCTGCGAGCCGACCACGAGGATGAGGTCACAGTGCTCGGCGAGCTGCTTGACCGCGTCCTGCCGGTTCTGGGTCGCGTAACAGATGTCGTCCTTCTTGGGGTTGTGCAGCATCGGGAAACGCTGCCGCAACCGGTCCACGACCGCCGAGGTCTCGTCCATCGACAGGGTGGTCTGGGTGATGTAGGCGACCTCGGCCTCGGGCGGGAGGTCGAGCGCGTCGACGTCGTCGGGGGTCTCGACCAGGTTCATCGACCGGGGGGCCTGCCCCATCGTGCCGACGACCTCCTGGTGGCCCTCGTGGCCGATCAGGACGATGTCGCGTCCGTCACGGGCGTAGCGGCGCGCCTCGTGGTGGACCTTGGTGACCAGTGGACAGGTCGCGTCGATGAGGGTGTGGCCGAGACGCTGGCTGTTGCGGAACGCCTCGGGCGGCGATCCGTGGGCGGAGAAGATCACCACCTCACCCTCGGGGACCTCGTTCTCGTCCTCGACGAACACCGCGCCCTTGCGGCGCAGCGACTCGACCACGTGCTTGTTGTGGACGATCTCGTGGCGGACGTAGACGGGCGCGCCGTAGGCCTCGAG
>CAYSTY010000067.1:0-2814 GCA_964433685.1 uncultured Actinomycetota bacterium
AGCGGCTTGATCTTGACGTCCGTGCTCAACGGGACCTCCGTGGAGACGTCGCCGGGCGAGAGCCCGGCGGATGCGAGGTGGTGCCGCCAGCGGGTGCTGGCGGGGTGCTGGTCGGGTCGAGGTGGCGAGCGGTACCGCGGACGGTCCCGCCGCTTGCACTCATCGGACCCGAGTGCCAGTCGGACGCTAGCGCTCACCCCATGCGAGTGCAAGGCGCACCTCGAGGCCCTGCGCCGGCCCGACTGAGGTCGGCCGGTCGACGCCCCACTGCGCGGGTAGCGCCCGATGGCGGCCGCCCCACCCCCCGGCCACCGCACCCGCCGGCCGGGACCCCGGTCCCGGTCGCCGCCGACGCGGGTCGCCCCGCGGCGCACGACGCTCCGTGACGATCGACGACGCGTGACACTCCCGGCACGGAGCAGGCCCCCGTCAGCGACGCGCGGCCACCACGACACCAGCGAGCTCCGACCCTTCCGCGCGGGGCGTGCACGAGGGGGCAGGAGGGGCGGCGATCACGCCGCCCCTCCGCTGCGTCCGGGGCCGGGCGGTGTCGAGCGGGCACCGCCCAAGTCGCGCGCTCAACGCCCACCACGGTGACGCTCCGTGGCCGCCGACCCCGGGGTGCCGCCGCCCCGGTCGTCTCACCCTCACGGAGGGTCACGGTCGCCCGTTGTGGGGTCAACATCACGCTGCGTGCGGCATCCTGCGCCCGAACGCGTCTCCGGTCGCGTTCCGGGACGCACAGATCCTCGGACCGATCATCGGTCGCCCGCCCTCACCGAGGGCACGGGTCCGAGGGGAGCGAGTGGCGAGACCTTCCCGCAGGTCCGGCGCCGGGTCGGTGCCGAGGAGGTCGTCGGGTGCCACGTCCGCAGCGCCGCGCCACCGCCCGCACCGCGGGGGTGCTCCTCGCCGTGGGTGCGCTGCTGGTCGCGGCGCCGTCCGTCGCCGGTGCGCGGTCATCGGCCGACCCGTGCGACGAGCTGCTCGTGACCGCGCGGCCCGACGGATCGACCGGGCGCACCGACGCGGTGCTGATCACCTCGCAGACCGTGGAGCAGGGCATCGACGGGTGGGCGGCGCTCGCGTGGCAGCCCACACCGGGGACGCAGCTGCGGACGATCGAGGTCGTCACGACCACGGCCGTCCACACCCTGCCGGGGGATGCGACGACGACCGACGTCGGCGGGATCGTCGAGGTGAGGTTCTGCGGCACGAGCGGCGACACGCTCGCCGCGGACGAGGACGTCACCGTCGCGGGCACGCCGGGGGACGACACGCGGGCGGGGACGCAGGACGCCTCCGAGGACCCGGCGGGTGGGTGGACCCGGCTCGTCCTCGCGGGTGCAGGTATCGGGGCGGCGATCGGCGGCGTCGTGCTGCTGCTCGGTCGAGGGGCACGAGGCGACGAGAAGGCCAACGCGTGAACGGCAACGATCGGCAGCAGCAGCTCGGGGCACGGCTGCGACGCATCCGCGCGCAGCAGGGTCTGTCCCTGGCGCAGGTGGAGGAACGGTCCGAGGGACGCTGGAAAGCGGTGGTGGTCGGCGCCTACGAGCGTGGCGACCGCGCCGTGACCATCGAGCGCCTGGCCGCGTTGGCGGCCTTCTACGACGTCCCCATCGCCCACCTGCTGCCGACCGAACCCGTGGGACCCGTGGCCGACGACGCCGGCGGCGTCCTGCTCGACCTGACCCGCCTCGCGGGGCACGACGACCGTTCGGACGCGGTCGGTGCGATCGCGCGGTTCGCCCGGCGCATCCAGCTGCAACGCGGCGACCACGCCGGTCGAGTCATCACCCTCCGGCACGCCGACGTGCGGACCATCGCGCTCGCGGCGGGGGTCGAGCCGACCGACCTCGAACAGCAGCTACGCGGGCAGGGCCTGGCCGGCGCCGGCATCTAGCCCTCCGGCACCGAGGAGCGACGCACGGCCCTCAAGCTCTCACGGCCAGCCGCCACGCCTCACGGTCGACGAAGCCCGCCGCCGCGTAGGCCCGCAGCGCGGGGGCGTTGTCGGCGCGGACGTGGAGCGAGATCGGCCGCGTCCGCGGCCCCTCGGTCATCGCGGCACGCACCGCCGCGGCGACGGCTGCCCGCCCGAGCCCCTCCGCGCGGACCGCGGGGTCGGCGACGATGCCGGCGAGCTGGACCCCCCAGCGGTGGCTCGAGACCGACCGTTCGAGCTTGAGGATCGGGTCGCCGACGGGGCCGACGCAGTGGACCAGACCCTGACGGACGGTCTGCTCGAGTCGCTGGCGGTAGCCGCGCTCGCCGACCCGACCCGGGTCGGGACCGAACCGATCGTCGACGTGGAGCTGCACGGCGAGGCTGGCCAGCTTGGCGAGATCAGCGGCCTCGGCGCGTCGCAACCCCGGGTCGGGCAGCTCGTGGGGTGAGGGGACCCGGTCGGCGTCGACGAGCAGGAACCGCTGGTCGTGGACGATCAGCTGCGGGTCCTCGCCGACGCTGGCGAGCAGCGCATCACCGGCCGCGACGTCACCGACCAGCAGCCGCCACCGGCGGGCCGGCAGGCCGGCGGCCGCGATCGCCTCCGGGTCCCCGCAGGGCACCACCAGACGCCCGGGGAACACCACCGCCGCCGCCCACCGGTCGTCGTCGGCCGCGAGCCGGACGGCGTCGGCACCGAACGATTCGATCGCCGAGAGCGCGAACATGTGCCGTTCGGCGCCACCGGCGGGCGCCGGCCACGACGCGAGCCGGGCCGCGACGGTCTCGAGCTCACCCGGCACGACGCGGCGCCACCGCAGCCGCGCGCGCCTCACGGGGCCACCTCGCCCGACCGGCTCATCC
>CAYSTY010000067.1:2914-9420 GCA_964433685.1 uncultured Actinomycetota bacterium
GGCCAACCGATCGTGCCCTCATCCGGCCAACCGATCGTGCCCTCATCCGGCCAACCGATCGTGCCCTCATCCGGCCAACGGCAGGCTCGGGTCGACCGCGAGGTCGAGCGCCGAGCTGGCGCCGGCGGCCAGGAGGTTGGCCCCGGAGGCGGCGACCATGGCGCCGTTGTCGGTGCACAGGGGGATGGAGGGCACCAGCAGCCGCAGACCCGCCCGCTCGCAGGCCTCGGCCATCGCCGCGCGCAGCCGCGAGTTCGCAGCGACGCCGCCGGCGATCACGAGCGTCTCGAGCCCCTCGTCACGGGCCGCGGCGAGGGTCTTGTCGACCTGGACGTCGACGATGGCCTCCTGGAACGACGCGGCCACGTCGGCGAGGTTCGGCTCGATGCCCGCCGCCTCGAGCCGGCGCAGCTCACGGATGACCGCGGTCTTCAGCCCGGACAGGGAGACGTCGTAGTTGCCGCTGCCCGCCATGGCGCGCGGGAACCGGAACGCGGTCCGGTCCCCCTCACGGGCGAGGCGGTCGATCTCCGGCCCGCCGGGGTAGCCGAGCCCGATGAAGCGGGCGATCTTGTCGAAGGCCTCGCCCGCGGCGTCGTCGATGGTGGCGCCGAGCTGACGGAAGCGGCCGTCGGCGTCCATGGCCACGATGGAGGTGTGCCCGCCGGACACCACGAGCGCGGCCAGCGGCGGCTCGAGCTCGCCGTGCTCGAGCTGGGCCACCTCGACGTGTGCCCGCAGGTGGTTGACACCGAGCAGCGGCAGGTCGTGCGCCAGCGCCAGACCCTTGGCGGCCGACACGCCGACGAGCAGCGCGCCGATGAGCCCCGGACCGTTGGTCACCGCGATGGCGTCCACGTCGGAGATCCCCACGCCCGCCTCGACGAGGGCGTGATCGATGGTCGGCAGCAGCTGCTCGAGGTGGGCGCGGGCGGCGACCTCCGGTACCACGCCGCCGTACGGCGCGTGGAGGTCGACCTGCGAGGCGATGACGTTGGCGCGCAGCGTCAGCCGGTCCTCGACGATGCCGACGGCGGTCTCGTCGCAGGAGGTCTCGATCCCGAGGACGATCACGAGGTTGTGCTCCGGGGAGGTCGGGTCGCGGGGGCGGGCACAGCGAGCGGTGGGCTGGGCGGACGGTCGTTCGGGTCGGCGAGCGGGAGGTCGCACCACAGCACGACCGCGTCCTCGCCGTCGTCCTGGTAGTAGCCCGGACGGACCCCGGCCTCGGTGAACCCGAGGCGACGGTAGAGCTCCCGCGCGGCGAGGTTCGACGCGCGGACCTCCAGGGTGGCGCGTGCGACGCCGAAGCGCTCGACCGCACCGGCGAGCAGCGCACGGACGAGGACCGTCCCGTACCCCCGACGGCGGTGCCCCGGGTCGACCGCGACGCTCAGCACGTGCGCGTCGCCGGCGAGGTCGGCGACGCCGGCGACGGCGACCACCGCGTCGGCTGCCTCGCCCCCCGCGTCCGCGACCTCGGCGACCAGCCACGAGCGGTCGTCACGGGCCAGCTCGTCGGCCAGGCTCGCCGCGGACCACGGGCGGGCGAACGCGGACCGTTCGAGGCGGAGGACCGCGTCGAGGTCGGACGGTCGGGCGGGGCGCACGTCGGCCGGGGGCGTGGCGATCACCCGGCCGCCTCGCCGCCACGCAGCCGCCCGCGGGCCTGCCAACCGATGGCTGCGTCGGGGTGGCGCAGGTAGTGCGGGCGCAGCTGGTCGGGCCGGACGGTCTCCTCGCGCACGAACCGTGGGTGGGCGAGCTCGGCGAGGTCGGCCGCATCGGGCCAGGTGGGCGCGGCGACGTCGGCGACGCGTGCCAGCTCCTCGCGGTAGGTCAGGGCGGCATCGCCGACCACCAGGCACGGTTCACCGAGGCTCTCGACCTCGGCGGTGAGCGCATCGACGCTGGTCACACGCAGTTCGCCGACCAGCTGCACCCCGCCCGGCGACGGCCGGTACAGCGCCCAGAACAGCTCGCCGCGACGGGCGTCGATCGCGGCGCAGATCAACCGCCGGGTGTGCCGCGCCCGGAAGGCCAGCACGTCCAGCCCGCTGACCCCGATCGTCGGTAGCCCACGGGCCGCCGCGAGGGTCTGGGCCGTGGCGATCCCGACCCGCAGACCCGTGTAGAGGCCGGGTCCGGTCCCCACGGCCACGCCCGCCACGCGGTCGAGGCCGATCCCGGCCTGGTCGAGGCAGAAACGGATCGCGGGGGCGAGGAACTCACCGTGCCGGCGCGGCACCCCGAGCGAGGCGGAGGCGAGCGTGCGTTCGCCGTCCTGGAGCGCGACCGACGAACGGGCCGTGGAGCTCTCGATGGCCAGGATGCGCATCAGCTCGGCTCCTGCCAGGTCGTGAGGGCGTCGCGGAGGGCGGCGTGTCGCTCGCCGGTCCGGCCGTGCAGCCGCACCACGATGCGGCGGCCGGTCCCGACGTCGAGGTCGGAGGTGAGCTCGACCTCGAGGTGGTCGGGCGGCAGGAGGGTCGCGATCGCGTCGCCCCACTCCACGAAGGTGACCACGTCCGGGGCCAGGACCTCGTCCCCGAGCTCGAGGACGTCGCCCAGCCGGTCGAGCCGGTAGACGTCGCAGTGCACCACGGGCAGCCGCCCCTCGTAGTTGCGCACCAGCACGAAGGTGGGGCTGGTCACCGGCGCGCTGACGCCGAGCCCGGCAGCGGCGCCCTGCACGAAGCAGGTCTTGCCCGCGCCGAGCTCGCCGGTGAGCGCGACGACGTCACCGGCCTCGAGGGAGCCGGCGACGGCGGCGGCGACCGCTCGGGTCGCGTCCGGGTCGCTGGTGTGCAGGTGCAGCTCGGGGACGGTCACTGCACCTCCGGGAGCTCGGCGACGTCAGGTGGCGGCCGATCCCGCGACGGGAGCTCCGAGCGCGCGACGCGACCGCAGGTCCGCCAGGGTCTGCGCACCGGTGCGCAGCCGCCCGTCGAGCACCGCCTTGGCCACCTGCAGGTCCCGGCGCAGCGAGGGGGCTGCACGGGGTACGCCGCGTACGACGTCGCTCGGGTGGTAGGTCGGCACCAGGGTGATGCCCTGGAGGATGTCGAGACGGTAGCCGGCCACACGCTCGAGAGGGACCGGACGCCCGAGCAGCACCGCGCTGGTGGTCGCCCCGAGCGCCACGACGACCTTCGGCCCGACGAGGTCGATCTGCGCGTGCAGGTGGGGCAGGCAGGTGGCGACCTGCTCGGCCGTGGGGGCATCACCGTCGGGTGGGCGGCAGCGCACCACGGCCGCGGTGTGGACCTGGTCGCGCAGGATCCCGGCCTCGGCCAGCGCGTTGTCGAGGACGTTGGCGGCGGCGCCGGCGAAGGCCCGCCCCTGCAGGTCCTCGTGCCGTCGCGGCACGTCGCCGACGATCATCAGGTCCGCCTCGGGCGGCCCGTCGCTGATGACCGCCCGGCCCCGACCGCGGTGCAGGTCGCACGCGCGGCACTGGTCGATGCGTCGGTCGAACTCGCGCAGGGACCGCAGCGGGGGCAGGCCCCTGGTGATCTGTGCGCCGGTGCGCGGTGCGAACGTCGTCACGGCCGGTCCTCCCACCGAGGTACCCGTCGGACCGCCGAGCTCCGGATCCGCGGTGTCCCGCACACCGCGGCGGAGGCGGACCGTCCTGCTCGACTCCCTGGCCGGAACGTAGGGTCCCGCGGCCGAACGGCCGGAATCGACCGGTGCGCGGAGACGGTCAGCGCACGTTCGTTCCGGACAGCGCGCGGGACGGTGCGGGCGGGCCACGCCGCGTGACGCGCCGGCGGACCGCATCGAGCCAACGTTCGGCGGTCGCCCCCTCGACGAAGCCGAGGTACAGCGTGACCGCCGTGAGCGAGAAGAACCCGACCGACATGGTCAGCTCGATCCCGAGGTGGAGGGCGACGCCGGCGGCCACCACGTAGGGCCGTGCCCGCCGGTTCCACAGCAACGTGGCGAGCGCGAGCTCGATGACCAACGTCGAGAAGGTCAGCACGTTGGTCAGCAGCATCGAGTCGTACACCGGCAGCGGCACCCCGACGCGGGCGAGGTCGGTGATGCGCCAGGCGTCCGCCAGCGCGGTCCCCGTGGTCCACTTCTCCCCCCGGAGCTTCTCGAAGGTGGAGAACAGGTAGACGGTGGCGATCTGCACCTGGAGGAGCCGGAGGCCCCAGGGCGCGGCGTGCGGGACCTGCCAGAAGCGGTCGCGAGCGCGGCGCCAACGGTCGACCGAGAACGCCGCCCCGGCCGGGGTGAACGCGAGGAAGAAGGTGGCGTGGCGCAGCAGGGCGTCGCCGGAGTTCATCATGTACGGGTCACGCCGCGCGACCGACAGCAACAGGACGAAGCTGACCACCGTCGCCAGCCGGGTCCAGAGGCCGACGGCGACGAGGAGGCCGGCCGGGACGAGCGCCCCGACGACCACGAACGCCGCGACGTCGGTGCGCCACAGCTGCAGCAGACCGAACCGGATGCGCACGTCCGGCACGTCGGGGAGCACCCCGTCGGGGCCGAGGAACGCGGCCGCGTCGGGCAGCAGCGACAGTCCCCAGGTGACGATGATCAGACCCAGCGCGATGCGCAGGAACACCAGGGGGGCGACCGAGCGTGGCTCGAACCAGAAGCGGTTCCAGGCCACGCGCGTGCGCTCGAGGTCACGGGCGATCCGCGAGCGCGGACCCGCGGCGGGTGGGGGCGCGTCGGCGGCCTTCACCCGCCGCCCTCCGCGGTGGCGGCGACGGTGCGCGTGTGGATCAGGGTCTCCTCGAACGCGGGGGTGCGGTCGGCGTGCTCCCCCGACCCCGGGCGCGGTTGGCGGTGGACGCCCCGGTAGAGCCGGATCTCGGTGACCGGGGGCCGGTCCGGGTCGCTGAACCTCGCTTCGAGGTAGGCGGCGGCGCCGCGTTGCAGCCGCGACGCGTCCTCGACCACGACCCCGTTGGCCCACTTGCGCCAGCGGTAGGTGCGGTAGACCCCGACGAGCCGGTCCCCCACCGGTGGTGTCCAGACCTCGACGCTCCCGTCCGCGCGCTCGACCTCGGCGCGCAGCCGCAGGAACGTGCTGCGCGGGTTGGGCGCGAACAGGGCCCAGTTCTGGCTGAGACCGGTCACGTCGGTGATCGGCCGCTCGACGGTGCGGGCGAGGTCGCGCAGCTGCGAGCCGGGCAGGTTCGACACCAGCATCGCCCCGAGGAGCAGCACCACCAGGACGCTGACGAGCCGTCGCCCCTCGGGGGTCTCGGTGAGCGTGGGGGTGTGACGCTCCCGCTCGGCGCGGCCGTGACGGTCCCGCGTCGCCTTCGCGGCCGATCGCCTCGGGTCGCGCTCGCGGGTCACCTCGGATCCCCTGCGGGGTCGTCGCGCGAGGCGAGGCCCGGGAGCCCGTCACGGTCGACGGCGGCGAGCGGCCCGCGTCGCACCGCCTCGGCGACCGCGTCGGCGGCCAGGGCGGTCACGAGGTCGAGCGGTGCCTCGACCTGCCCGGTGGCGAGGCAGAAGAGCGCGTCCCCGTCGGCCTCGGTGTGGGCGGGCCGCACCGCGCGGGCGATGCCGGAGTGGCCGAGGTCGGCCACGCGGTGCGCGGCCCGCTTGTCCAGCGTCGCGTCGGTGACGATGACACCGATCACGGTGTTGGCCGTGGGGCCACCAGCGTCCTCGGTCGTACCCCCCGGCGCGGCCGGGGCACCGAAGGGGACGAACGGGTAGCGCGGCTGGTCGTCGGCGACGCGCGCGCGGGCGAGCCAGCGGCCGTCCTCACCCATCAGCTCGCCGACGGCGTTGTTGGCCACGAGCGCCCCGACGGTCACCCCGCCGGCGCGCCGCACGGCGATGCCGACGCCGCCCCGCCACGCGTGCTCCAGGCCGGCGACCTTGGCGATCGTGCAGCCGGCGCCGACACCCACCCCACCCTCGGTCGGGTCGTCGTCGGTGGCGGCCGCGCAGGCGGCCGCGCCCGCGTCGGCGTCCGGACGCGAGGCGGGCTCGGCGGCGGCCCGGTCGAGCACGATCGCGCCACCGACGATGGGCACCCGCGCGTCGCCGACCGGGTAGCCGACACCGGCCGCCTCGAGCCAGCGCATCACCCCGTCGGCGGTCGCGAGGCCGTACGCGGAGCCGCCCGAGAGGACCACGCCGTGGCAGACGGTGAGCTTGCCGTGGACCCCGAGGGCCGCCGCCTCGCGCGTCCCCGGTGCGGCTCCCCGCACGGCGACCGCGCCGATGCTGCCCTCCGGTGGCAGCACGACCGTGCAACCCGACGATCCCGTCGGGGCCGTCCACGAGCCGACGCGGACCCCCGCGATCCCGAGCGCCACGGACCTCTCCCTGTCGAACACCGACGGACGACGCAGCCTAGGTCGCGGCGCCCCGTCCGACGTAGGTCCGCGGCGGACGGGCGGTGAGCTGGGTGACCACCTCGTAGGTGATGGTCCCGAGGTGGCGGGCCCAGTCCTCGGCGCGCAGCTGCTCGTCCCCCTGCCGGCCGAGGAGCACCACCTCGTCCCCGACGGCGGGCTGGT
>CAYSTY010000068.1:0-9408 GCA_964433685.1 uncultured Actinomycetota bacterium
CGAGCGAGCAGCCGCCGAGCAGCTCGATACCGGCTGCGTCGAGGACGGCGCCGAGCCCCGCGCGGACCACCGGTCGGCCGTCGGCCACGATCACGGTGGTGGTCACCGACGGGGCGGACGCGGAGCTCGCCTCGGTTGCGGGCGTGGACGGGTTCACGGCGACTCTCCCCGAAGCGTTGATCCGGTGCGGCGGAGCTGACGCCCGATGGTCGCCCGTCGGACGGCCCGTTGTCCCGTGACGCGCGGGTGGTTTCTCGACCGTTCTGCGTGACACGAACGGACTAGTCACCGCGGCGGGCGGGTATCACGGCTGGCGGATGTCCTTGACCGCGACCGCGATGGTCACCCCGGTCGGCGTCTGGAACGAGGCGACGTCGCCGACCGCCTTGCCGGTGATCGCGGTCCCCATCGGGGACGACGCGGAGAGGATCTCGTGCTCGTCGTGCTCGTCCTCGCGGCTGCCGAGCAGGTAGGTCTCCTCGTCGCCATCGACGTCGAGCACGACCACCAACCCCGGACGTACCTCATCGGTGTCCTGCGGCTGGCCGATCTTCGCGTCGCGCAGCAGCGACTGCAGCTGACGGATGCGGGCCTCCATCTTGCCCTGCTCGTCCTTGGCGGCGTGGTACTCGGCGTTCTCGCGCAGGTCACCGTGCTCGCGCGCGACCTCGATCTCCGCGGAGATGCGCTCGCGCCCCTCGTTGGTCAGCTGTTCGAGCTCGGCACGGAGGCGGTCGTAGGCCTCCTGACTCAACCACGTCTCGGCCACGGGTGTTCCTGTCAACGTCGGGTCTGGGTCGGAGGACGACCGCGGTGGTCGTCGGCGGCGTGCCGTGGGCGAGCGTCGTCTCCGGGGTGCCGCACGGCGAGGTTCCGTCGACCTCGACCGGCGGTGTCCCGACCGCCTCACGGACGCATCCGTTCGCGTCTCACGAAGGACGCCCGGTCGCGTTGGCGCACCGGGCGTTGAGGTGGCGAGGGTAGCAGCTCGCCGGTCCGGTGCGCCACCCCGGACGCCCAGCGCCTCGGCAGTAGGCTCGTGGCCTCATGGGTGCCTCCGACCTCGTCTACCGGCTGTACGAGCGCCGGCTCGTACGGGACCTCGCCGGTGCGCCGATGCCGCAGCACGTCGGGGTCATCCTCGACGGCAACCGGCGCTTCGCGCGCGAGCGCGGGCTGGCCGACGTCGCCGAGGGACACCTCGCCGGCGCCCAACGGATCGAGCCGTTCCTCGGCTGGTGCGCCGAGCTCGACATCCCGATCGTCACCCTGTGGTTGCTGTCGACCGAGAACCTCGACCGCGGCGACGACGAGGTCGCGCCGCTGCTGCGGATCATCGAGGACGTGGTCCACGACCTCGCTTGCGACGAGGTGAACGTCGCCCGGGGGTGGCGGTTCACCGTCGTCGGCGCGCTCGACCTGCTGCCGACCGAGACCCGTCGCCGCCTCAAGGAGGCCGAGGAGGCGACCGCGCTCCACCGGGGCATGCGCGTGCAGGTCGCCGTCGGGTACGGGGGCCGCCAGGAGATCACCGACGCGCTGCGTTCGCTGCTGCTCGACGCCGCCGAGCACGGCCGCACGATCGAGCAGGTCGCCGCGACGCTGCGTCCCGAGGACATCGGTGACCACCTCTACACCACGGGGTTGCCGGACCCCGACCTGATCATCCGCACCTCCGGGGAGGTCCGCCTGTCGGGGTTCCTGCTGTGGCAGTCGGCCCACAGCGAGTTCCACTTCACCGACGCGTACTGGCCGGACTTCCGTCGCGTCGACTTCCTGCGGGCGCTGCGCGAGTACTCGCAGCGCACCCGGCGCTACGGCCGCTGACCCCGGACCGACGTCGAGGTTGCGCGGATCGGCGCGGTGCCGTCGCTACGGTCGCCGCGTCCGGACCGCCACCGCCACGACACCGAGGTGACGCCGCGTGCCGACCCCGCCCGATCCGCTGCTGCCCGACCGCGACCCCGCTGCCGGGTGGGCCCCGGTCGACCAGGTGCCGACCGCCTGGGCGCTCAGCGGTTGGGTGACGGACACGATCCCGGTCACCTCGGCGCCGGGGGTGGGCCCGTTGCTCACCCCCCGCCCCACCCTCACCGCGATGATCACGCCGCCCCACCGGGGCGGCGTTCGACGTTCCGGGTCCCGTCGTGGCGAGGCATCGCTGGCGACCGCCCGGCTGGGGAGCTGCCGATGCCCGCGACCGCCGTACTGACCGACCGCCGCACCTTCGTCCTCGACACCTGCGTCCTGCTCGCCGACCCCGACGCGATGCTCCGTTTCGACGAGCACGACGTCGTTCTGCCCCTCGTGGTGATCGAGGAACTCGACCGTAAGAAGACCGCGCTCGACGACGTGGGCCGCAACGCCCGGCACGCGCTGCGCACCATCGAGGCGCTGCGTGAGGCGAGCGGTGGTGGTCTCCGCGACGCGCAGCCGTTGCCCTCCGGGGGGAGCCTGCGGATCGAGTCGAACCACGTCGACGTCCCGCTCCCGCCGTACCTCGACCCGCACAAGCCCGACCACCGCATCCTCGCGGTGGCGATGGGGCTCGCGGGCACGCTGGTCACCAAGGACACGGCGCTGCGCATCAAGGGCAGCCAGCTCGGGGTGCGCGTCGAGGACTACCTCGGCGACACCGCACGGGTCGAGGAGCACACCACCGGCATCCTCGAGCTCGAGGTCGACGCCGAGTTCCTCGACCGCCTCCACCGCGACGGCAAGGCGCAGCTCGACGAGGCCGAGGTGGACCTGTCCGCTGCGGGGGTCCGGACGCTGTGGCCGAACGCCTGCCTCGTGCTGCGTGCCGGCCGGTCGACCTCCGGCCTCGGCCGCGTGCTGCACGTCGACGACGACGGGCTCGCGACCGTGCACCGCGTCGCCGGTCACAAGCAGGTGTTCGGCGCGTCCCCGCGGGACGTGCGCCAGACCTTCGCGATCGACCTGCTGCTCGACCCGGACGTGCCGTGCGTGTCGCTGATGGGCATGGCCGGCACGGGCAAGACCTTCCTCGCGCTCGCCGCGGGCCTCGAGCAGGTCCTGGAAGCCACCGCCTACCGACGCCTGTCGGTCTACCGGCCGCTGATCGCCGTCGGCAGGCAGGAGGTCGGTTACCTGCCAGGCGACCTCGACGAGAAGCTCGCGCCGTGGATGGCGGCCGTGCACGACAACCTGTACGCGCTGCTGCGGCGTGACGACGGGTCCGGCAGCCGCGGTGCTCGCGAGCACCGCCAGGTGCAGTCGACCATCGAGTCGCTCAGCGACCGGGGCCAGCTCGAGCTCGCGGCGATCACCTACCTGCGGGGCCGTTCGATCACCGACGAGTTCGTGGTCGTGGACGAGGCGCAGAACATCGAGCTGTCCGCGCTGAAGGTGGTCCTGACGCGGATGGCGGCCGGATCCAAGGTGGTGTTCTGCGGCGACCTCGGCCAGGTCGACAACCCCTACATCTCGCCGTACGGCGGCATGGCCGCCCTGATCGAGAAGATGCAGGGCAGCGAGCTGTTCGGCCACGTCACCCTGTCGAAGGGCGTGCGCTCGCCCCTCGCCGAACACGCCGCGACCATCTTCTGACCGCCGCCGGCCGGGGCGTCAGGTCCCGGCCGGCGGTACCAGCAGCATCAGGGTGGTCCAGCCGCCGTGCGCGATCATCGTCGCGCCGACCGAACCGGTGCGGTCGAGCAGCCACCCCCAGACGAGCCCGCCCAGCGCTGCCGCGGCGATGAGCGCGAGCTGCCCCGTGGCGAGGTGGAACGCGGTGTACAGCAGCGTCGTGCTGATGAGCCGACCGAACGGCACGCGTCCGAGCCACGGGAAGCGATCGAGCAGCAGCGGTCCGGTGAGGGGCTGGACGGCGCCGCGCCAGTAGACCTCCTCGAGCGGCGCGGTGATGACGCCGCCGAGCACGATCGCCAGCCACAACGGGACGACGGATGCGCGCCCGTAGACCTCGGCCGCCGTCGCGGTGATCTCGGGCAGGAGCAGACCGCCGAGCGCGAACAGCGCGTGGCCGACGCCGAGGTGGACCACCGCCACCACCAGCGCCAGGGCCGCCTGTGCGGGCGTGACGCGGAAGCTCGGGAACCGACGCCGTTCGGCCTCCCCGGGGTGCCAGCCCCGGGTCCCGCGGCGCACCCACAGCCCGGCGAGCCCCGTCAGCAGCCCGCCGGCCGAGATGGTGAGGAAGAACGGCAGCACCTCGGTGATGAACGCGGCACCCCAGATGACCGCGAGCACGACCGCGGCCACGGCGGCGCGGACACCACCACGCTGGAGGGCGGGCGGCGCGGGGGAGCGCTCCGCGGTGCTCACGAGGTCCTCCAGGTGGCGGTCGGCGGGGAGGGTACGCAGCGGTGGTGCCCGCCCGGGCGGCCCCCCGTCCGCCGGTCCGGCGCCGGACCCGACCTAGTTGAGCCGCGCCCGGGCGGCGATGGCGGCGCGCCGCACGTCGGCTGCGTCCACACCGTCCGGCCCGACGGCGTCGAGGTAGGTCTCGTACGCCGCCGCAGCCTCGTCGAACCGGCCGAGCTGGTCGAGCAACCGCCCCCGGATCCGGGCGTCGTCCGGGAGGGCGTTGGGCAGCAGCTGCTTGAGCTCCACGGTCCAGAGCGCGTCACGGTGGCGGCCCGCGACGGTGTAGTCGTTGGTGAGGTTGTTGAGCAGCCGCCGTACGACGTTCACGGCGGGGGCGGGGCGCAGCATCGCCCGACGGAACTCGAGCTGACCGCCGGTGCTGGCACGCACCCGGTCGGCGACCGCCGCCTCGTCGAGCTCGACGCCACCGTGGAAGGGGTCGAGGACGGCGGGACGGTCGGCGCCCCCGATCCCCACCACGACGTGGCCGGGCAGCGCGATGGTGAAGATGGGCACGTCGAGGCGGCGGCCGATCGCCACGTACAGGATCGACAGCGTGATCGGCAGCCCACGGCGACGGTCGAGGACCCGGTCGAGGAGCGCGTCCTCGGGCGCGCGTTGCCCGGCGTCGTGGCCGCGGAAGCCCCGCTCCCCGGCGAGGACGGCCGCGAGCGCCGCCCCGTCGCGGGACGGCTCCCCGCTCGCGCGGAACCCCGCGACGCGCAGGGTGTCGGCGAGCGCGTCGAGGCGCAGGAGCGTCCCGTCCACCGACACCGTCGGGTCGGCTTCGGCCGCCACGAGCAGGGCCGCCTCGGCCAGGTCGGCGTCGCTGCGCCGCACCAGCCGGGCCAGGCGGGAGCGGGTGGCCTCGGACATGGCCCGAGGCTACCGACCGCCCCACGCCGGTAGCGTCGGCGGCCACCACCTCGCCGAGGAGCCGCGCGTGTCCGAACCCGTCCGCGTCGACCGGGAACCGCACGACGCGGGGCACCTGCTGCGCATCACGCTGGCACGCCCGCGGGCGCGCAACGCCATGGACACCGCGCTGCTGGCGGCGCTCGCCGACGTGCTCCACGACGCCACCGGCGACCCCGACCTGCGGGGCGTGCTGGTGGTCGGGGAGGGCGGCCACCTGTCGGCCGGCGCCGACGTCCGTGAGGAGACCGGGGACGGCGGGCGACGCCGGATGGAGCTGTTCACCCTCGTGTACGAGCTGTTGACGGACCTGCCGGTCCCGACCGCCGTCGCGGTCGAGGGCTACGCCGTCGGTGGCGGTGCGGAGGTCGCCGCGGCCTGCGACGTGCGCGTCGCGGGGGAGTCGGCCACCTTCCGGTTCCCCGGGGCGCGCTACGGCATCCCGGTCGGGGTGGCCAGGACCGTCGGGCTGGTGGGGCTCGGGACCGCCAAGGACTGGGTCCTGTCCGGCCGCGACGTCCCCGCCGCGGAGGCCCACCGGGTGGGGTTCGTCCAACGCCTGGTCGCCGACGGCGACAGCGAAGCCGCGGCACGGGCGTGGCTCGACCAGGCCGCGACCCGCGACCCCGCGACCGTCCGGCTGCTCAAGCGCTTGTTCAACGACGCGGGCGGTGGTCTGTCCGATCGGGTCGCCTACGAGAACGACGTGCTGCGCAGCCAGGCGGAGACCGGCCGGCTCCCCGACCTGCGCAGCGACCTGCCTCGCACGGTCCGTCCCCGCCGCCGGTAGTCGGCATCCGCGCACGGACCCCGCGTCACTAGAGTCGGCCGGAGCCGCTCGGGCACACCGCCCGTCCGCTCGCGCCCGACCCGCGGAGGTCCCCGTGAACCCCGAGAAGCCCGACCGCAACCTCGCGATCGAGATCGTCCGCGTCACCGAAGCCGCCGCGTTGGCGGCAGCCCGGTGGCAGGGGCGCGGCGCCAAGGAGGACGGCGACCAGGCGGCGGTCGACGCGATGCGGCAGGTCCTCGACACCGTGGAGATGGACGGCACCGTCATCATCGGGGAGGGGGAGAAGGACGAGGCCCCGATGCTGTTCAACGGCGAGTCGGTCGGCACCGGCAACCCGCCGCAGGTCGACATCGCGGTCGACCCGATCGACGGCACCCGGCTGCTGGCCGAGGGGCGCCCCGGGTCCATCGCGGTCATGGCGGCGGCCCCCGCCGGCACCATGTTCGACCCCGGCCCGTGCGTCTACATGGAGAAGCTCATCGTCGGCGCCGAGGCCAAGGGCCAGGTCGACCTCGACGCCCCGCTCGCCGACAACCTCGCCAAGGTCGCCAAGGCCAAGGGCAAGGAGCTGCGCGACCTCACGGTCATGATGCTCGACCGCGACCGGCACGAGGACGCCAAGCGACAGGTCCGCGAGACCGGCGCCCGCCTCCAGCTCATCACCGACGGCGACGTCGCCGGCGCGATCCTCGCGGCGTGGGAGGACCGCCCCGAGGTGGACGTGATGTTCGGCATCGGGGGCACACCCGAGGGCGTCATCGCGGCCTGCGCCGTCAAGGCGCTCGACGGCGAGCACCTCGGCCGCCTGTGGGCCCGTAACGACGAGGAGCGCGGCCGCGCCCTCGAGGCCGGCTACGACCTCGACGCCATCCTCACCGCCGACGACCTGGTCAGCGGCGAGGACGCGTTCTTCGCCTGCACCGGCATCACCCCCTCGCAGCTGCTGCGCGGTGTCGACTTCCACAGCAACGGCGCCACGACCCAGTCGCTGGTGATGCGCTCCAAGTCGGGCACCGTCCGGTTCATCGAGGCGCGGCACCGGTTCAGCAAGCTGCGCCAGTACGCCTCGATCGCCTACTAGCGCCAGCTCCGTCAGGCGGGCCGGATCGGTCGAGCGACGGCGCGGGGGTCGGTGATGACCCCGGTCCGTCCGAGCGGCTCCACCGCCGGCCGGTCGCACCGGCGGTGCAGGAAGTCGGCGACGCGGTCGGCGATCTCCAGCGGGAACTCGATCGGGGCGCCGTGGGTCGCCTCGGGCAGCAGGCTGAGCTCGGCGTCGGGCAGGACGGCGAGCATCGCCTCCCCGATCTCCGGCGGGCAGAAGGTGTCGCATCCGCCCACCATGATCAGCACCGGCACGTCCACCTCCGACAACCACGGGCCGGCGTCGAACTCGTGCATGCCGCGGACGATCTTCAGGATGATGAGCGGATCGACCTCGCCGAAGTGCTGGAAGTAGAGCTCCATGCCGTCGTCGGGGGTGTGCGGGCCGAGCGCACGGGCCAGACGCGCGACCTGCATGGCCACCGGCAGGCGCGGCAGGCGGGTGATGGCCCGCTGCACGGTGCGAGGCAGCAGCGGCAGGCCGTAGTAGGCGAACGGGAACAGGTGCACGCCGAGCTTGGTGCCGTAGAAGGTGTGCAGGGGTGAGGCGTACGGGCCGGTGACGAGGCCGAGTGCCGCGACCAGGTGCGGCGCCTGCCGCCACACCTGGAAGGCGACCTGGCACCCCATCGAGTGGCCGACGACGGCGACGTCGGTCGCACCCTCCGCCTCGAGCACGGCCTGCACGTCGTCGGCCATGCGCTCGATGGTGTAGTCGGCGGGACGCAGCCGACGGGTGCGGTACCCCGGCGGGCGCGGGTCGCCCGATGCGCCCATGCTGCGGTAGTTGAGGACCACCACGCGGTGGCTGCGGGCCAGGCTCGGCGCGAGGTCGGCCCAGAAGTTGTCGGGGCACATGAACCCGGCACACAGCACGAGCCACGGCAGGTCGCGGTCGGCCGACAGGACCGTGTAGGCGATCGTCGTGCCGTCGGCGGAACGCGCCCGCCGGTCCTTGACCCAGACGTGGCCGCCACGGTCGACGTGTCCGTG
This sequence comes from uncultured Actinomycetota bacterium, assembly GCA_964433685.1. GTDB lineage: Bacteria > Actinomycetota > Nitriliruptoria > Nitriliruptorales > Nitriliruptoraceae > Nitriliruptor. Next base: position 8,156 of record CAYSTY010000068.1, read on the forward strand.
TCCCGACGCTGCCTGCTCGATCGCCACGCCCTGCTCCTCCTCGACCTGCGGATGGTGCCAGGCGACGGCACGAGGCGACGAACCCGCCGTACGGCGGCGCGCCACCGAGCGTTCACCTGCGGGTTCACCCGGCGTTCACCGGGGGGACGGAAGGTGGCCACCCGGGCTCCGTAGCGTCCCGCCCATCAGCTCCCCACCACTTCTCCAGGAGACCGCTCCATGCGCATCCGCGCACACCGGCGCACCACGGCCGCCATCGCCGTGCTCGCCCTGACCGCCGCCGCGTGCGGCGGGAACGACATCGAGGACACCGAGCCCGCTGCCGAGGAGGTCCCGTCCGAGGACGGCGAGCTCTCCGCCGACCTCCTCGGTGCCGGCGCGTCCTTCCCCGACCCGGTCTACCAGGAGTGGATCGGCGAGTACCAGAGCACGCGGTCGGGCGTCACGGTCCAGTACGAGGCCATCGGCTCGTCCGGCGGTCGTGAGCAGCTCATCGGCCAGCAGACCCTCTTCGCCGGCACCGACGCCTTCATGGACGAGGAGGAGCTCGCCGCCGCCGAGGAGGCACGTGGCTGTGCGCCGCTGCACATCCCGGCCGTCTTCGGGGGGGTGGTCGTGGCCTACAACATCGAAGGTCTCGACCAGATCACGCTGGATGCCGCCACCACGGCCGACATCTTCAGCGGTCACATCACCAACATCAACGACCCGGCGATCGCCGAGCTCAACCCCGACGTCGAGCTGCCCGACCAGGAGCTGACCGTCAACGTCCGCGCCGACGGTTCCGGCACGACCGAGACCTTCACCATGTTCCTCGAGGACGAGGACGCGGACTGGGCCGCCGAGTACGGCTCCGGGGACGAGATCGCCTGGTTCGACGGCGTCGTCGCCGGTGACCAGAACGACGGTGTCGCCGCGGCCATCTCGCAGCAGCCCGGCGCCATCGGCTACCTCTCCCTGGACTTCGCGGTCCAGCAGGGTCTGCCGACCGCGCTCATGGTCAACGCGGACGGCAACGCGGTCGAGGCCTCACCCGAGTCGGTCGGCGCCGCCGCCGACACCGCCGAGCTGCCCGACGACCTGCGCTTCAACCTGCTCGGCATCGGCGGCGAGGGCTACCCGATCTCGACGGCGACCTGGATCCTCGCGTGGACCTGCGGGTACGACGACGGTGACGCGGAGGCGCTCCAGGACTTCCTGACCTGGGCGCTGACCGAAGGTGACGACGTGGCGGCCGAGCTCGGGTACGCGCC
>CAYSTY010000069.1:0-9399 GCA_964433685.1 uncultured Actinomycetota bacterium
ATCTCGACCCACAACCTCGCCGAGGCGCAGGACATCTGCGACGCGGTCGCCGTCCTCCGACAGGGTCGGGTCCTCGTCCACGGCAACATCGACGAGCTGTCCCGCGCGCACGATGTCGGTGCGGGGCGCGGGCAGTTCGTCCTGCGCACCCGTATCGAGGTCGCCAGCGACCCCGCCGCCGCCGCCGCCATCCTCGCGCCTCACGGCCACGTCGCCGTCGACGGGGCGCCGAACGCCCTGGTCGTCCACCACCACGACCGCGACGAGGTGGCCGCGATGGTCGCCGCGCTCGTGCGCGGCGACGTCGCGGTCACCGGTGTGGCGACGCTGGCACCCACCCTCGAGGACCTCTACCTCGACCTGCACCGGGAGCCGTCCGCGCCGTGAACCTCGACCGTGTCGCCGCGATCGTGCGCAAGGACCTCGTGGTCGTGCTGCGCAACCGTGGCGTGTTCCTGCCGCTGCTGGTCACCCCGGCCCTGCTGCTGTTCGCCCTGCCGGCCTTCCTCGTCCTCGGCCCGCAGCTGCTGTCGGACGCCGCCCCGGCCATGGACAGCAGCGGCACGTTCGAGAACCTCGTGCCGACGCTCGAGGCGACCGCCGACGGTGGCACGCCGATCTGGGAGCGCACCGTCCTGGTCTACCTCGTCGCGCCGCTGTACCTGCTGGTGCCGCTCGTGGCCGCCACGGTGCTCGCGGCCGACACCTTCGCCGGCGAACGTGAGCGGCGGACCCTCGAAGCCCTGCTGCACACGCCCACCACCGACCGCGAGCTGTTCCTCGGCAAGATGCTCGTGGCCTACATCCCGGCGCTCACGCTCGCGCTGGTCAGCTTCGCGCTCTACACCGTGTGGGCCAACCTGCTCGGGGCGCGGGCGGTCGGGGGGATCTTCTTCCCGACACCGAGCTGGTTCGTGCTCGTGTTCTGGCTGGCGCCCGGGGTGTCCGCGCTCGGGCTCGGGCTGATGGTGGTGGTCTCCAGCCGCGTACGCAGCCTCCAGGCGGCGCACCAGATCGGCTCGCTGATCATCATGCCGTTCGTGCTCGTGGTCATCGCCCAGGTCAGCGGCACGCTGCTGTTCGACGTGACCACCACCGCGCTGTTCGGCGTGATCGTGTGGGGGCTGGCCGCGTTGACGCTGATGTGGGGCGTGTCGAGCTTCGACCGGGACCGGGTCGCCACACGGCTGTGATCCGAGCGCTCAGCCCGCGGGACGGTGCTCGTCGACCAGCCCGCGGAGCAGCTCGAGGGCCGGCCGCAGGTCATCGTCCGCGGCGAACTCGTCGGTCAGCACCGTGGCCTCACCCTGCACGAGCTCGAAGGTGAACGCGTCGGGCACCGCGGGGTCGCTCATCTGCTCGGCCGGCTGGGACGCCAGGTCGGCACGCTCGAGGGCTGCGGCCAGGTCGCCGAGCTGCTCGCCGCTGAGCGCGAAGGTGACCGGTTCGCGGCCGCGCGAGGTCAGCTCCGCCTCGCCGTCCGGGGTGATGCGCAGCTCCTCGATACGTCCGGCGATCCCGCCAGCCTGCCCGTAGCGCAGCTCCTGGTCGAGCTGGGCATCACCGCTGCCCGTCACCTCGGCTCCGTCCTCGTCGTCCTGGGCCACCGGCTCGTCGCTCGGCGCGTCGCGCATCGCCTCGTCGAGCGGCGGGGCTGGCTCGTCGGCGGACGCGCAGGCGCCGAACAGCAGGGCGCCGGCCAACCACGTGGCCACCGTCGTGGTCGCTCGGGTCCTCACGGTGCCTCCCAGGTGCCGTCCAGGCCGACGGCTGCGAACGCGTCGTCGACGCCGTCCTGTTCGACGCTACCCGCGCCGTGGAGTTCCTCGGCCGCCGCGAGCATCGCCGTCCGGAAGTCCTCGAACCCGGAGGTGGGGGTGAGGTGTTCGGTGAGAGCGCGGTAGAGGATCCGCTCGGACGCGTCACGACCGATGTCCTCGACCATCAGGTAGTAGGCGTGGTTCGGGATGCCGCTGTTGGCGTGCACCCCGCCGTGGTCGAGGTTCGTGTCGAGGTAGTCGTCGACGTGGGCCGGCTGCCCGTGCGCCTCGGGGTCGGACATGTCGCGGATCGCGCCGATCGGTAGGTCCTCACCGATGGTCCAGTTGCCGTCGAGGTTGCTGGCGAACATGTCGGCGATGGCCTCGTTCAGGGCCCCCGACTCGCCCTGGTAGATCAGGCCCGCGGTCGCCTCGATGAGGGCGTGGGTGAGCTCGTGCGCCGTGACGTCGAGCGTCGCGTACCCCTCGCCGTAGTGCATCTCCTGCGTGTTCGGGTCCCAGTAGGCGTTGCCCGGCGCCGTCGGTGACCGGACGGTGCCGACCATCGGGGCACCGTCGTCGTCGTAGGAAGCACGGCCGAAGCGGTCCCAGAGGTAGTCGTGGTAGCTGCCGAAGTACTCGTAGAGCGCGTCGACCTCCGCGTCCCCCGTCGCGTCGTCACCCTCGCCTCGGCCCGGGCCGCCCCCACCGTCGATCACGTCGCGATCAGGTGGCGGACCGGCAGGCCGGTCCGACCCGCCCTCGTCCGGTGTGACGCCGGGAGCGGTCGTCGCCGCCTCCAGGTCGCAGTCCCCACCAGCGGTGGTCAGCAGGCAGTCCACCGCGGCCTGGCCCGCATCCTCGACCCGGTCGGGCACGGCGATGAACCAGATCGCGGCGATGACCGCGGCGACCAGCGCGACGATCGCCACCTGTTCGGCGGCGACCGCCCCCCGTTCGCTGGCCCACCTGCGGCGTCCCACGTCCCGCTCCTGCTCGACCCGCCCCTGCTCGACCGTCCCGGCTGGGTGGGTCATCGGTCCGCGGTCCGCGCGTCGGGGAGGTCACCGGGCAGGCACGCGCTGTTGACCCGGACCTCACCGATGCCGTCCGGACGGTTGAGCGTGGCCGCGACCTGCCAGGTGTCGTCCGCGAACACACCGGTCACCAGTGGCACGTCGCCGTCCTCGCCGACGACGTCGACGCCATCGAGCCCGGCGTCCTCGAGCGCACCGCGGATCCGCGCGACCACGTCGTCGGTGCGGTCGGTCGGGAACGCGATCTGGCGGGCGACGCTGACGAGGCTCGGCGCGTCGTCAGCCACCTCGTCACACAGGCTCACCCGGTAGGGCCGCACGTCGGTCTGCTCGCGTTCGTCGACGTCGAGCGTGGCGACGAGGTCGGTGACGATCCGCTCCCCCGCCGCCAACGCAGCGGTCAGGTCGGCGGCGTCGGCCGCCTGCGCGAACGTGGCCGTGTCCACGGCAGCCTCCGTACTCGTCCCCGTGTCCGTGGCGCCGTCCGCGCCAGCGCCGCCGGCACCCTCGTCCCGATCCCCGCACCCGAGCAGGAACAGCGCGGCGGCGAGGAGCAACGCACCCGACCTCGTCCTCACCGTCGTCCCTCCCGGTAGCCGGAGACCTGCTCGTGCTGCCCGGAGACCAACAGTGCCAGGTTCCGGAGGGACTCGGCGTCCTGGTAGTAGATCGCGTGCGAGTCGAAGATGTACGGCTTCCACCACCGGCGTTCGAGGTCACCGTCGCCGACGTCGGCACCGTACGCGCCGAAGTCGTCGCGGTCGGGGTTGCGGCCGTGCATCCCGGCGAGGTCGATCGGGTCGAGGTCGTGGCGGATACCCCACACGCGACCGGCGGTCTCGGGCACGTCCTCGACGCGGCTCACCCCGGAGCCGAACCCGGGGCCACCGAGGCTGACGATGCTGTCGAGCTCGAGACCCTCGCGGGTGACGGCGCGGCCGAGCGCGGTGGATCCGTAGGAGTGGCCGAGCGCGTGGACCTGCGCGTCGCTGCCGACGGGCAGGTCACCGATGATCCGGGCGAGGTCCACCCCGCCGGCGTCCGCGTGGCCGGAACGGGCCGCCCGCAGCAGGTCCGGTGGCGGCGCGTAACACAGGCAGGCCACCACGGCGACGTCCTCACCACCGGGGATCAGCTCGAGCGTCTCGCTGAGCGCCAGGGCGTGCTCCCGCGTCCCACGATCGAAGCCCTGGGCGTCGCTGCCGGTTCCCGGGACGATCACCGCGACGTGGTCCGCCGCGTCGAGGTCGCCACGTACCACCTCGGCGACGCGCGCCGTGCCGTCGTCGAGGTCGACCTCGAGGTGGACGAACCGACGACCCGACTCCGCCCACCCCGCGAGCACGTCGGCGAGGTCGGCGGCGTGCTCGGCGCGGGCGATCCGGTCCAGGACCGCCAGCAGCCGGTCGGTGTCCTCCTGGCTCCGGACCGGGTCCCGGCGGGCCGCGTCGGTGTCACGCAGCTCGGCGAGCAACGACCCCTCGGGCGCGGCGTCGCGGAGCGCGCGCAGCTCCTCGTGGCGTTCGAGGTCGGCGGCGCGCTGTTCGACCGATCCGCCCGGGTGCCGGAGGCGCTCCTGGATCTCCTGGAGCTCCTCCCACAGCGCGAGGTCGGGCAGGTCCCGGTCGGCGAGGTCGCGCAGCGCTTCGACCTCGTCGCGCAACTGGTCGTGGGTGTCCGCCTCGCGCTGCTCGGCGGCGCCGATCGGCGTCGCCGGTGCGACGGGGATCGTGTCGGAGCCGCCTGCGTCGGGGCCACCGGTGTCCCCCTCGCCCCCGCCAGCCGCCGCGCCCCCGTCGGCGTCGAGGTCGCACTCGTCGGACGGTGAAGCGAAGAGGCAGTCGACCGCCTGGGTGCCCGCCTCCTCGACGCGGTCGGGGACGGCGATGGCCCAGATCGCCGCGATGACCGCAGCGACGAGGGCGACGATCGCGACCTGCTCAGCCGCGATCGATCCGCGCTGCCCGCCGAACGATCGTGGTGCCACGGTGCTCCCGAGACCGGTGACATCGACGACGTTAGGGACGGGTCAGCTGCGCCCCCAGGGCCCGCGGACCTCGGTTCGGCCTCTGGATCGCCGTGCGGGCCCGGGCCCCCTCGACCGGTCGAGCCCTCGGGCGACGAGGTCCGCCGACCTCACCTCACGGCTCCTCGGTGTCGACCGTGGGGACGGGGAGCGTGAACCGGAGCCCCCGGGCGGTGCGCTGCAGGCTGTCGACGACGAACGCGAAGGAGTTGAACGTCAGCTGCAGCTCGGTCGCATCCGGTCGCAACGTCGCGCGGTACCCGAGGGTCGCCGACGCCTCGCTCCCGGGCTCGAGCACCAACCGACGCTCCGCCCCGCCCTGGTCGGCACGCAGGAAGGTGAACCGGTTCCCGAGGTCGTCGACCAGCACGGGCTGGTCGTGCAGCAGCGTGACCTCCTGGGAGGAACGGTTCACGGCCTCGATCTGCAGCCGCAGGGTCCGACCGTCGGTCTCGTACTCGACGAGCGTCACCTCGACGTCCGGGTGCCCCTCGGGGGACGCGGTCTGATCGACATCGACGGTCCGGCTGGTCAGGAGCGGCGCCCCGTCCCCGGCCGACGCCTCGTCCTCCAGCCCGACGCCGGGTAGCGGCACGTCACGGAACGCGAACGGCGGGTACTGGTCGGTCTGCGGGCTGTCGGACGCGCTGACGACCTCCGCCGCAGACTTCCGACCGACCTGGTTGAACGCCAACGTGAACCGGCGCGCCTGCGGATCGATCGGCCCACGGAAGACGAGCGTCCCCGTCATGCGCTCGTCGGGGCGCAGCTGCATGTCGCTGAGCTCCTCGGGCGTCTGGAACTCGTAGCTGTTGCCACGGTCGTCCTCGAGCACCGTCGTCAGCCCGTTGAGGCGCATCTGACGCCCACCCGAGTTGACGGCCTCGAACGCGACGTGGACGTGACCGGCGTCGTCGACCTCGATGGCCAACAGCGCGACCGAGCGCCCCGCTCGCTGGTCCTCGCGGAACCCCGCCAGGCGCAACCACCCTCCGGGCTCGACCACCTCGGACGCCGACGCGTCTCCGTCCGCGGCGGGCTCCACCTCGTCGACACCGGCGTCCTCGCGGTTCGGCTCACCACCGCCTTCGGTGCACGCCCCCAGGACGACCAGCGCCACGGCCGCACGGAGTGCCACGGCGACCTGGGTCCTCGTACGCACGTTGGCTCCTACTCGTCGAGCGCCGGCAACGTCAGCACGATCTCGAACGTCGGGCTTCGGGGGTCGTTCCGCGACAGCGAGTTCGTCAGCAGCCGCAGTTCCTGCGCGTCGGGGCTCGGCGAACCCCGGAAGGCGAACCGCGCGGACGCCTCGTCCCCGGGTCCGAGCGTGAGCCGACGTTCCTCCTGCGCCTCGCTCTGCGACCGGATGAACTCCATCCGGCGGCCGGTGTCGTCGCGCAGGGCCGGTGACTGGGTGACGAGCCGGACCGCTTCGCTCGAGCCGTTCACGGCCTCGAGCTCGATCTCCACCGTCCGACCGTCGAGCACCACGCTGATGACCGTGACGGTCACGTCCGGGTTGTCGGGACTGTCGAAGCTCTCGCCGATCTCGACCGTCCGGGTCTCGAGCACGCCGAGCGCATCGGGGTTCAACGCCTCGTCCTCCAGCCCGATCCCCGGGAGCGGCAGGTCCTCCACCAGGAACCGCGGTGTGCGGTCGAGCCGACCGTCCTCCACCGCACCCACGCGGTCCTCCCGTGCCTCCTGGTTCAGCGCGAAGGTGACGTGCGTCGCGGCCGGGTCGACCGGCCCCTCGAACGCCAGCGTCCCCGTCATCCGGTGGTCCTTGGGGACCGTGAGCTACTCGTTGTCCGGGACCCGCTGGAAGTCGTAGTAGTTCCCGACGTCGTCGACGAGCACGTTGCGGTACTGGCCGATGTCGACCCGGCCGCCGACCGCCGTGTTGACCACGTCGATGCCGAGCAGCAGGTGGCCACCCTCGTCCACCTCGACGGAGGTCACCTCGACCGACACCCCGGAGGGGTTGTCGTCACGGAACCCGCTGAGCAGCAGGCGCCCCGACGGCGCCGCCGGTTGCTCGTCGGCCTCCTCGACCGCTCCAGCGTCATCGGAAGCCGCTGGCCGTCCATCGGCCGCACCGTCGTCCGCGGCGGTGCAACCGGCGACGACCAGGCTGAACGCACCCGACAACGCGACGACACGGCCGCACCTACCTCGCATCCCCGCCCCCGATCGTCGAACGTGCGTCCCCGTGATCCAGACGGGGCCCCCCGTGGCTCGGCTCAGTCCTGGTCGGGTGGGGTGACCCCCACGATCAGGACCTCCACCCGACGGTTCTGGGCCCGACCATCCTCGCTGTCGTTGGACGCCACCGGCTCGTCGAACGCCCGACCTTCCGCGCTCAACCGTTCCGCAGGGATGCCGCGCTCACGCAACCCCGCCACCACCGCATCCGCACGATCCTGCGACAGCCCGACGTTGTACTCACGGCTGCCCTGATCGTCGGTGTGCCCCACCACCTGCACCGGCGCACCCTCGAAGAACGCCAACACCTCCGCCACGTCGTCCAGCGCCTCACGCGACCCCGCCTTGAGCTGGGCGGAGTCGAAATCGAACAGGATCGGCTCCTCGAGGGTCAACACCGTGCCCTCATCGGTCACCTCACCGTCGAACTCCACGATGATCTCACCCACCCGGATCTCCGCCGAACTCTGCGGCGCATCGATCGGCTCGACCGTCACCTCCGACACCGGCACCGGCGCCGCCTGACCCCCATCCTCACCATCACCATCACCATCACCATCGGCGTCCGCGTCCACGTCGCCGTCGGCATCGACGTCCTCACCGGCATCCACGACGCCATCGGCGGCACCGTCATCCGATCCATCGCCACCGGTGCACCCCACCGTGAGTGCGACCGCCGTCAGGACCGCGACGAGCCTGGTGCTCCTCCGTGCCGTGCTCATGCTGGCTCCTCGCCCGGTAGCGGCAGGTCGTTGAACTCCATGTACGGCTTGGTCGCGGACTCCTCACCACGCGTGTGGCCGTTGAGACGCAACTGCAGCGACTCCGCGTCCGACGCGATGGTCCCACGGAACGAGATCGTGACCGTGGCCTCATCGCCTGGCCCCATCTCGATCACCCGTTCGGCGCGATCATCGGACTCGTTCGCCTCGTAGACGATGTGTGAGTCGCGACCGTCGTCGAGGCGTGGGCTCCCCGCGGCGAGCTGGACCGCACGACCGGTCCCGTTGACCGCCTCGAGCTCGACGCGGATGACACCGGTACCCACCACGTACCGCTGGAGGGTGACCTCCAGGCCATCCAGGTACGCGACCTCGCCGACCTGGCCGACCTCGACGACCTGTTCCTCCATCAGTTCGCTCGAAGGGCCTCGCACCGCCTCGTCCTCGAGCCCGACGCCCGGCAGCGGCACCTGTTCGAACAGGAACGCCGGGTACTGCGAGATACCGTCCTCAGCGGCCGACACGCTGCCATCGCCCGATTGGTTGAACCCCACCTCGAGGTAGCGCGCATCCGGATCGATCGGCCCCTCGAACGCCAGGGTCCCGGTCAGACGCTCGTCGACGGTGAACCGCAACCCGCCGTTGTCCTCGGGTCGTTGGAACGCGTACCGGTTGCCGAGGTCGTCGCGGACCCGGACGCCGAACTCCGCGACGGAGACGACCGACCCGCGGTTGACCGCTTCGACGTCGAGCAGGAGGTGACCTGCCGCGTCGACCTCGACCCCGCGCAACGACAGTGCGACCCTCGCGGGGTGCTCCTCGACCCACCCTGACAGACGCAGGGAACCCGCCGGACCGGTGGCGGTGGTCTCCTCATCCGACGGCTCCGAGCCGGAGGTGTCGGCATCGACCTCGTCGCCGGTCGGGCTGTCCTCCGCGGGCGACCCGTCGCAACCGACCGCGGCCAGCGCCAGGACGGCGACGGCGGCGATCACCCACCGTGTACGTGAGTAGCGCACAGGTCCCCCTCGGTCGGCCGGGAGCATGCCCCTGACGGGGCGGCCCAGCAAGTCGGGGACGGTCGGTCCGAAGACCGACCGTCCCCTACGCCGGGTCGGGCGTCGACGTCAGGGCCGCAGCCCCGGTCGCCCCGAGGTCACTCGGCGGAGCACTCGATGCCCGACTCCATGTTGGAAGCGTCCTTCTGGAACAGTTCGGTGACCGCTTCCTTCCCGCAGTTCTCGACCTTCTTGTCGATGCCGATCGCCCACACGGCGGCGATGACGGCGGCGACGATCACGATGACGGCGATGTACTCGGCCGAGACGCCGCCCTCCTGGTCCCGCCGACCCCGCTGGATCATCTCACGAAGCTTGGTGATCATGCGCTCTCTCCTCTGGGTGTGTCGGCGGTGTCGCCCCCCGACCGGTGAAGCACACGCTACGGGCGGCCCCGTCCCGCGTGGAGGGCCCGCGGGCCCGGATGTCGCTCCCGCAGCGAGCAGGGGGCCCGGGCCCCCGACCCGGTCGGGAGGGACCTCAGACCGGGTCGCCGGTCCCGATCCAACGCGCGATGGCTGCGCTGCGTGTCGTGACGGCGAGCTTGGAGTAGATGCGGTTGATGGTGTTCTTGACCGTCTTCTCGGC
>CAYSTY010000070.1:0-9369 GCA_964433685.1 uncultured Actinomycetota bacterium
CGGCCGGCGAGGGCACCGTGGCCGGCGTCGCGTGCGCGCAGTCCCTGCAGGGGACACCGACCGTCCGGGACGCCCCGGCTCCCGCGCCGGACCCCGGCCACCTCGCCCCCTGAGCCCCTGCACGTCGCGTGCAGCGGACGGTTCCCCTCGTGCGGCGGGCGCACCGCCTGGTCAGCTCGGACGCGGCGCGTCCGATGTCTCCAGTGACGCCGGACCTCCCGCAGGTCCTTCCCTCCCGTCCCCGTCCTCCTCGAGGTCCGCGTGCTGCGCCGTCCGACCGCCCGCTCCCTCCGTCTGCTGCTCACCGTCGTCCTCGGCGCCTCGCTGCTGCCCGCGACGGCAGCGCTCGCGGGTCCCGTCGACCAGGTGGTCAACATCACCTTCCCGGTCAACGACTCCCGCGGACTGACCAGCTACAGCAACGACTACCTCGGCGCCCGGTCCCGCGGTGACCACGGCGCGACCGACATCGGTGGTCCCCGCGCCTACGGCGTACCCGTCCACGCCGCCGTCGGTGGGCGCATCAGCAGCATCCAGGGGCTCGACGGCCGTCCGCCGAGCTGGGGTTACGCCATCAGCATCTCGGGTACCGACGGACGCACGTACCGCTACCTGCACCTCGGCCGCAACGACGGGCCGCCCTCCGAGGCGTACGCGCCGGGCCTCGAACGAGGCACGGTCGTCGCCCGCGGGCAGCTCATCGGGTACATCGGTCACTCCGGGAACGCGTCCGCGTCGTGGCCTCACCTGCACTTCGAGATCTCGGACCCGCGGGTCACCGACCGGCAGGGCACCGACCGCATCAACCCCTACTTCTCGCTCAAGGACGCCGAGCGGCGCCGTGACTACCCCTCCGGGTCGGTCGCGCGCACCAGCGGCGCCGGGTTCGCCGACGTCTCGATCGGGCACCCTCACGCGCCCGGCATCGCGTGGGTCGCCGAACGCCGCGTCACCGCCGGCTGCGGCACGATGCTGTACTGCCCCAACGACGGGGTCACCCGCGGCCAGATGGCGACCTTCCTGATGCGTGCGATGAAGCTGCCTCCGGGTGGTCCGCACGGCTTCAGCGACGTGCCGGCGCGATCCGCCCACGCCGCCGGCATCGCCGCGGTCAAGGCCGCCGGCATCGCCAACGGGGTCACCGCCGACCGCTTCGACCCGCAGGCGATCGTCCGCCGTGACCAGATGGCGACCTTCCTGCGCAACGCCCTCGACCTGCCCGCCTCCGACCGGACCTACCCGGACGTGACGCCCGGCTCGACGCACGCCGAGTCGATCGGTGCGATCGGCGAGGCCGGCATCACCCTGGGCAACAACAGCGGCCACTACATGCCGGGCGAGCCGGTCGCGCGCGGTCAGATGGCGACCTTCCTGCAGCGGGCCTTCGCGGACCGCTGACCGGACGGGACCGCCGCTCCTGACAGGTCTGCCGGGCCGGAAGCCTTGACAGGCTCTCCGGCCCGCACCAGGCTCCGGCGCGTGCGAGCCGAAGCAGGTCCCGGTCCGCGGGCCGCGTCGCCCGCGGACACCGACCTGCCGAGCCCGTCGACGGCCGCGTGGGCCGAGTCCCTCGCGGCCTTCCTCGATCACCTCCGCCTCGAACGGGGCCGTCGCGACAACACCGTGGCGGCCTACCGACGGGACGGTGAGGACCTCGTCCGGACACTGACGGGCTGGGGCATCGACCACCCCGCCGAGGTCGAGCTGCTGACGCTCCGGCGCTACCTCGCCGACCTCGCCGACCGGGGGTACGCGCGGGCGACCCTCGCCCGTCGCGCCGCGACGATCCGGACCTGGTTCGCGTTCCTCGCCGAACGGGGCATCGTCGCCCGGGACGTCGCCGCGCTCCTGCAGAGCCCGACGCCGGGGCGTCATCTGCCGCGGGTCCTGCGCGTCGACGAGGTGACCCGGCTGATCGACGCGCCCGATGCGGCCACGGCCGCGGGACAGCGCGACCGCGCCCTGCTCGAGCTGCTCTACGCCGCAGCCGCCCGGGTCGGCGAGGTCTGCGGGCTCGACCTCACCGACCTCGACCTGTCCCAGCGCCAGGTCCGCCTCGACGGCAAGGGCGGCAAGCAGCGCATCGTCCCGCTCGGTGAGCCGGCCGTCGACGCGCTGCGGACCTACCTCGCGGTGTCCCGCCCGGTGCTGCTCGCCGCCGGCTCCGGGGCGGCCGCGCAGGACGCGGTCATGCTCGGCGTCCGGGGTGGACGGCTCGGCACCCGGGATGCGCGGACCATCGTGGAACGTGCGGCCCGGACGGCGGGCGTCGGTCACGTCACCCCGCACACGCTGCGGCACACCGCCGCGACCCACCTGCTCGAGGGCGGGGCGGACGTCCGCCAGGTGCAGGAGGTCCTCGGGCACAGCTCGCTGGCGACGACCCAGCGCTACACCCACCTGTCACGCGGACGGCTCCGTGAGGTCCACGCGGCCGCGCACCCGCGGGCCCGCGCGGCCCCCGACCCGGTGACCGGACCCCGGTCATCCCCGCCGGGAGAGGGGTAGCATGAGCGCCGCGGATGCTGCCCGGGGAGACGGTGGCCGACAGGGGAGGGGAGGCCGCGTGGACCCGGAGGTGGAGGCGCTCTGGCAGCGCTACGCGCGTGCGCCCGACGGCGCGACGCGCGAGCAGCTGATCCTGCACTACGCCCCGCTGGTCAAGTACGTGGCGGGCCGCGTGGCGGTCGGCATGCCCTCCAACGTGGAGCACGCCGACCTCGTCTCGTACGGCATCTTCGGGCTCATGGACGCGATCGAGAAGTTCGACCTGTCCAAGGGCTTCAAGTTCGAGACGTACGCCATCACCCGTATCAAGGGCGCGATCATCGACGAGCTCCGCTCCGTCGACTGGGTCCCGCGCTCGGTACGCAGCCGGGCCCGCAAGCTCGAGGCGGCGGTCCAGCGGCTCGAGTCGAACCTGCACCGCAGCCCCACGGAGGAGGAGCTCGCGGCCGAGCTCGAGTGGACCGTCGAGGAGCTCCAGGAGACGCTGGCGAAGGTCTCGATGACGTCGATGGCCGCGCTCGACGAGGTCCTCGACGTGGGCGAGGGTGACCGCATCTCGCTGGTCGACACGCTCCAGGACATGCACACCGTGTTGCCCGAGGAGTCCTTCGACGACGCGGAGACCAAGCAGATGCTGCGGCAGGCCATGACCCGGCTGTCGGAGCGCGAACAGACCGTCCTCGGTCTGTACTACTTCGAGGGCATGACGCTCGCCCAGGTCGGTGACGTGCTCGGGGTCACCGAGTCGCGGATCTGCCAGATCCACACCAAGGCCGTGCTGTCGCTACGCGCCAAGCTCGCGGCGCAGGTCCAGTAGCGCCTGTCCACAGCCGGGCCGAGGTGATCGGTGACGGGTCGGCGTCGGCTGCGTAGCGTCGGCGGGGTCAGCAGCTCACCGTGGGGGCGGGGAGTGACCTCGCGCCGTGTCCCGACCTCGCGCCCTGCCGCTCGTCGCCGTCCTCACCGCCGGCCTGCTCGGCCTCCTCGGTCCCCCGTCCGGCGGCGGCGGGATCGCGCCGCCGGCCCGCGCCGAGGTGGTGGTCGACTACGACCTGCCCGTCCCCGGGCAGGTCCTGCGCCCGTTCGTGCCGCAGGAGCACGAGTACGGGCCCGGTCACCGCGGGGTCGACCTCGCCGTCCGACCGAGGGAGGCCGTGCGGGCGGCGGCAGGTGGCGAGGTCAGCTTCGCCGGACGTGTCGCCGGGGCGAGGTGGGTGACGCTCACCCACGCCGACGGGATCCGCACGAGCTACGGCGCCCTCGCCGACCTGGCCGTGACCGAGGGCACCGAGGTGGTCCGCGGCACGGTGATCGGGTACGCCAGTGGACAGCACGGGTCCGACCCGCTGCGCCCCGAGCCGGGGTTGCACTGGAGCGCGCGGCGCGGGGACCGGTACCTCGACCCGCTCACGCTGGTCGATGCGGCGCCGCCCCGGCCGACGCTCGTCGGCGAGGGTGGCTGGCGCGGCACCCACCCGGTCGTGGACCCGTACACGCCGTACCCGGGCGGTTCGCGTGCCGGGCTGTTCGCCGTCCCGAGCCCGCGCGCCGACCGGCCGGGCTACGCCCGACCGCCCAACCACCACCGGTTGCTGCAGGTGCCCGGCTACGGGACCGAGGGCCCGAGCGGGGTCCTCGACGCCAGCTACCTCGGCTACGACCCCGAGGACGTGTCGTACCTGTCCTACCGGGGGTGCGAACCGACCGCCGATGGCTGCGTGCCGCGGCCGTACGGCGGTCAGGACACCGACCTGACCATCGACGAGGCCGTGCGCCTGCTCGACGAGCAGCTCCGGGCGCTGCAGCGGGCGGAACCACACCGCCCGGTCGACCTCATCGGCCACTCGATGGGCGGCGACGTGATCGTCACCTACCTCACCTACCACTACGACCAGTGGGACCCCGACCTGCCACCGGTCACCAACTACGTGACGGTGGCCACGCCGCACGGCGGGGCGGGGACGGCGACGGTCCCGCGCGCCATCGGCGACGACCCGCTGTTCGGTCGCGCCGCCGAGCTGCTGCGGGGCGGGCTGGCCTCGCTCATCCCCGGGCTCGACCGGCTCAGCTTGTTCTCCGAGCCCGTCGACCGGTACGGGGCCAGGATCGACGCGGGACGTCCGGCGCGCGACCCCGACCGGCTCGCCGCGAAGGGGATCACCGGGCTGGAGATCGCCGGGTCCCGGGACATGCTGGTCGGTCGCATCGACGCCGGCTCGGCCGGTGACGCCTACGTGCTGCCCGGTGGTCACAGCAGCGTGCTCACGACCGAGGCGTTCCACGAGAGCGTGTACCGCTTCCTCGACGGGCGCGACCTGGCGCCGATCGCGTCCCGCGTCGGGGTGGGCTCGGACCTCGCCTCGGACGCCGGGCGGACGCTCGGGACCATCATCGACCTCGGCTCGGCGCTCAACGTGGCCCGCGGGGTGCGTGCGGGGGACACGGCCGCGGTGGCCTACGAGGGGATCAAGCAGCTGGTCGGAGCCGGCCAGCGACCCGACGACCCGACGCGTCCCGAGCCGCTCGAGGAGCAGGACCCCGACCCGTGATCCGGGACCGGTGGACGGCGCGGGTGGCTGGTCGGTACCCTCCAGGACGTGCGGGTCCGCGTCCCCTGCCGCTGCGGCGGCGATCTGGGACCGGCGGGCCCGTCGTTCACGTCCGCACCTGACTCCACACGCCCGTCGACGGGCGACCCCGGTGCCCCCGCGCGGCCTGACGCGCGACGGGTGGGTCGCACCCGGTTGACGCGGGCGGAGGCCCAACCGAAACCAGAAGGAAGCACCCATGGCCGTCGTCACCATGCGCCAGCTGCTCGAAGCTGGCGTCCACTTCGGGCACCAGACCCGTCGCTGGAACCCCAAGATGCGCCGCTTCATCTACGGCGAGCGCAACGGCATCTACGTCATCGACATCCGACAGACCGTCGGCTACATCGAGAAGGCGTACACCCACACCCGGGACCTGGTCGCCAAGGGCGGCACCGTCCTGTTCGTGGGCACCAAGAAGCAGGCCCGCGAGACCATCGAGTGGCAGGCGACCCGCGTCGGGATGCCCTACGTCACCGAGCGGTGGATGGGCGGCATGCTCACCAACTTCGCCACCATGAAGGGTCGCGTGGCACGCCTCAAGGAGCTCGAGGCGATGGACTCCTCGGGCACCTTCGAACTGCTGCCCAAGAAGGAGGTCCTGCAGCTGCGCCGCGAGCACGAGAAGCTGCAGATGAACCTCGGCGGCATCCGTGAGATGGCCAAGCTCCCCGACGCCATCTGGGTCGTGGACACCGTCATCGAGGAGATCGCGGTCAAGGAGGCCAACCGCCTCAAGATCCCGGTCATCGGCATCCTCGACACCAACTGCGACCCGGACCTCGTCCAGTTCCCGATCCCGGGCAACGACGACGCCATCCGCTCCTCGGCCCTGCTGACCCGCATCATCGCCGACGCGTGCGCCGACGGCCTCCTGCTGCGGGCGTCGCGTTCGCCCGACGAGGAGCTGCGCGTCCAGGCGATGCAGGCCGCCCAGTCCGCCGGTGGCGGGCTCGAGGTGTCCGAGCCGAAGGCCGAGTGGGAGATGGAGCTCGAGCGTCAGCAGGCGGCCGCCCAGGCCACCCGCGCCGGCGGCACCGTCGAGGCCACCCCGCCCCCGTCCGACGCTGCCCCCGCCGAGGCTGCACCCGCCGAGGCTGCCCCCGCCGAGGCTGCCCCCGCCGAGGCCGCCCCGGCCGACGACCAGCCCGCCGGCTGACCGACGCCGCGCCCGCCCGGGCGGACCGTTCCCGCGCCCGCCCGGGCGGACCGATCCCGCGCCCGCCCGGGCGGACCGATCCCGCGCCCGCCCGGGCGACCTACGACCTGAAGGAGGCCCCCGTGGCCGTCTCCGCTGCTGATGTCAAGAAGCTGCGTGAGCTCACCAACGCACCGATGATGGCCTGCAAGACGGCCCTCGACGACGCCGACGGTGACCTCACCAAGGCCGCTGAGCTCGTCCGCGAGCGCACCGGCGCCAAGATGGATGCACGTGCCCAGGACCGCACCGCGTCCGAGGGTCTCATCTACACCTACGCCCACACCCCGACGCCCGGCATGCCGGCGCGCGTCGGCGTGATGGTGCAGCTGTCGTGCGAGACCGACTTCGTCGCCAAGGCGGACCAGGTCCAGGCCCTCGCCCGCAACCTCGCCCTCCACATCGCCGCGGCCAAGCCGCTGGTGGTCTCCGAGGACCAGGTGGACGCCGACCTCCTCGACAAGGAGAAGGAGTTCGCGCGCAAGGAAGCGGTCGAGCAGGGCAAGCCCGACAACATCATCGACCGCATCGTCGAGGGCAAGGTCAAGAAGGTCTACGAGGACTGGGTCCTGCTCAACCAGGCCCTCGTGATGGACCCCGACAAGACCGTCGCCCAGGCCATCTCCGAGGTCCAGGCCATCGTCGGCGAGAAGCTCGAGGTCGCCCGCTTCGCGCGCTTCGAGGTCGGCGCGTAAGCCGCACTCGCACCACCGCGAACCTCAGGACGCCGGCCCGTACGGGCCGGCGTCCTCGCGTCGGGGGCCGTGCCGCCTGGCGTCCGGCCCCCTCGGACCGGCGGCTAGTCTCGGTCGTCGCCCCGTCCGAGCATCGCTGCCAGAGGGACCAGCCCGTGCCGCACCGCCCGCCGTTCTCCCGCATCCTGCTGAAGCTGTCGGGCGAGGCGCTCTCGGACCCGGAGGCGCGCGGCGGCATCGACCCGACCATCGTCCGCCAGGTCGCACGTGAGGTGGCCCAGCAGGCGGCGGACGGCACCGAGGTCGCGATCGTCGTCGGTGGCGGCAACATCTTCCGCGGCAACTCGCCGTCAGCCACCGGCATGGACCGTTCCAGCGCCGACCACATGGGCATGCTCGCCACGACGATCAACGCGCTCGCGCTCCAGGACGCGCTCGAGAAGGCCGGCGTGGAGACGCGGGTGCAGACCGCGATCGAGATGAAGGAGGTCGCCGAGCCCTACATCCGCCGGCGCGCGCTCCGCCACCTCGAGAAGGGCCGCGTGGTGATCTTCGCCGCGGGGCTCGGCGTGCCCTACTTCACCACCGACACCACGGCCGCGCAGCGGGCGCTGGAGATCGGTGCGCAAGCCATCCTGAAGGGGACCCAGGTCGACGGGGTCTACGACAAGGACCCCAAGCAGCACCCGGACGCGACCCGCTACGACGAGATCGACTTCCTGTCGGTGCTCAACCAGGGCCTGCAGGTGATGGACTCGACCGCCATCTCGCTGTGCATGGACAACCGGCTGCCCATCGTCGTCTTCGAGCTCCTGCGCGAGGGCAACATCGGTCGCGTCGTCCGCGGCGACCACGTCGGGACCCTCGTGCGTCCCGCCGCCTGATCCGAACGCACGACTCCGTCCGACCCCCACCGCAAGGAGCACCGATGAACCTCGATGAGGTCACCACGGACGCGGCACGCCGGATGGGCGCCGCCGTCGAGAAGGTCGCGGCCGATTTCACCGGGATCCGGACCGGACGTGCGAACCCCAAGATCCTCCAGAACGTCACGGTCGACTACTACGGGGCACCGACGCCGCTGCAGCAGCTGGCCAACTTCTCGGTCCCCGAACCGCGCATCCTGCTCGTCAACCCCTTCGACAAGGGGTCGGTCAACGACATCGAGCGGGCCATCCGCGACTCCGACCTCGGGCTCAACCCCTCGTCCGACGGTGTGGTCATCCGCTGCGTGTTCCCCGAGCTGACCGAGGAACGTCGCAAGGACTTCATCAAGATGGCCAAGGCCGCCGCCGAGGACGGTCGCATCGCCATCCGCAACGTGCGACGCAGCGCCCGTGACGCGATGCAGAAGCTCGAGGACGACGGCGAGGTCGGCACCGACGAGCGCGAACGCGCGTCCAAGAAGCTCGAGGAGCTCACCGCCACGCACGTGACCCAGGTCGACAAGCTGCTCGAGCAGAAGGAGCAGGACCTGCTCGAGGTCTGACCACGAGGGCCGCCGACGGCGTGGGAGCGGAGCCGGTGACCACGGGAGCGGGTCCCGACACCCCGGGGCAGGACCCCGGGGACGCGTCGCGTCCGGCGGGCCGACGTCGCGACGTCGGTGGCCGCAACCTGCCGGTCGCGATCGTCGTCGGGTTGGTGCTCGCCGGCGTGTTCCTCGGTTCGCTGTTCTGGCACCCGATCGCGTTCAGCCTCGTCATCGCCACGCTCGTCGCGTTGGCGTACGTCGAGGCATCCCGGGTCCTGCGTCCGATCGGGGTCCAGCTCGAGGTCCCGGTCCTGCTCGTCGCCGCGGCGGTCACCCTCCTCGGCGCCTACCAGGCCCGACACGCCGGGCAGGCGGTCGGCGTCGCGGTCCTCGTCATCGGCGGCGTCCTGTGGCAGCTGTCCGACGCCCACCGGCGCGACGTGGTCCGGTCCCTGTCCTCCACGGTGCTGTTCGGGCTCTGGGTCGGGTTCCTCGCCTCCTTCGGGATCCTGCTGATCACCCGTCCCGAGGATGCCCCCGCGGCGACGTTGGCCGTCATCGGCGCCGCCATCTTCTCCGACATCGGTGGGTACGCGTTCGGGGTCAGCTTCGGCAAGCGCCCGATCGCGCCGTCGGTCAGCCCGAACAAGACCTGGGAGGGGTTCCTCGGCGGTCTGCTCGTCGCGACCGTCCTCGCGATGGCGGTCATCCCGGTGCTCAGCGAACGCATCACCGTCATCGACGCCGCGATCATCGCGCTCGTCTGCGGGTGCGCGGCGTTCGTCGGCGACCTCGTGGAGTCGATGATCAAGCGCGACCTCGGCGTCAAGGACCTCGGCGACCTGCTCCCGGGCCACGGCGGGGTGCTCGACCGGGTCGACGGCATCCTGTTCGCCCTCCCCGTCG
>CAYSTY010000071.1:0-9355 GCA_964433685.1 uncultured Actinomycetota bacterium
TGTAGTTCCACTCGTACAGCGCCTTGGCCTCGTCGAGCCCCTCGTAGCACTGCAGCCGCACCAGCTGGGCGTCGCGGGCCGCGGCGACGGCCTTGGCCAGCTCGGTCTTGCCGACCCCCGCGGGCCCCTCCACGAGGATGGGCTTGCCGAGCCGCTCGGCGAGGTAGACGACGGTCTCGATCGCGGCGTCGACGAGGTAGCCGGCCTCGGTGAGGCGGTCCCGGACGTCGACGACGCCGGTGAACTCTGCGGACACGGGGCCTCCGAGCGGGCGGGAGCGGGAGCGTCGCGGGTGCCGCACGAGGCTACGGCACCCGCGACCCCTCCCCGAACCGGGAGGTCCTCCCGCGCGGCCCGGCCCCAGCCGCTCAGCCCGCGTCGGTCGGCAGCCCCACGGCCGCGGGGACGTCGCGCGGCAGCACGCCGTCGCGCGACCCGGCCTTCGCGGCCGCGTCGGCGTCGGGGAAGGTCCCGAGGTCCTCCACCCGGTACCCGAACGGGTAGGTCGGTCGGGACACCTCGGTGATCCGGTACGGCGCGGTCCGGGGCGGGACGAACCAGCGCAGCAGCGTGGCCCGCGTCCGGAGCGCCCCGTCGACGGTGGCGCGCAGCCAGCCGGGCGGCTGGTCGTAGCCGAGCGCCGCCACGAGGTCGGGCTCGAGCAGCGCGAGGGCCGCCTGACGGGCGAACGGGAGCAGCACCTGCGGCACCCCGTACACCTCGGTGAGGTACATCGTCATCGTCGCGTCGGCGACGGCGTGGTTGGCCGGGTCGTAGCGGAACTCGGCGCGTTCGAACCGGGCGTTCCAGGCGATGAACTCGTCGACGTCGTCGGGCATCCCCGGCACCCCCATGCGCGCGGCCAGCTCCTGCCAGTAGCGCCACGTCGCGGCGCTCTCCGCGTCGGTCAGCTGCCGCCAGCCGTAACGTTCGATCCAGCGGCTCGGCTCGGCGACGAAGGTCGACAGCACGTAGGTCAGGTCGACGGGACGGATCGGGTAGGCCGCGTGCATGCGGTTGATGCGGCGCAACGCCGCACGTCCGCGCTCGTCGTCGTAGCCGTGCTGCTCCACCTCGGCGAGCAGGAGCTCGGTGTCGTCGTAGCGCTTGCGGGTGTCCTCGGTGAACGCCCGCGAGTCGAGCAGGATGCGGCTGATGGTCGGCACCGCGAAGGTCCGGAACAGCGCGAGGCTGAGCGCGGTCTCGATGTCCCAGGGGAACTCGTAGGCCGAGATGGTGTGGGTGATGGCGCGGTGGTCGTCCTGCGGGTCGAGGGTGGCGATCCGCGCCCGGTGGCGGTCGTCGCGCGCCCGGGACCGGGCGTGCGCGAGCCCGAGACCACCGGCGACGAGGGCGAGTGCGGACCAGCGGTGCACGGGAGCTCCCAGCTCGGGTTCACCGTGAGACGTTACCTGATACCTCGTCTCAACCCGAGGCCGCCGCGAGGTGGTCGACCACCGGGGGCAGCAGCCGGTCGAGGTAGCTGGCGGGCAGGTCGTGCCCCCACCCGGGGACGGTGACCAGCCGCGCGCCGGGGATGGCAGCGGCGGTCGCCTCGCCGCCGGAGACGTCGATGAGCGGGTCCGCCTCGCCGTGGAGCACCAGCGTCGGCGCCGTCACACCGGCGAGCAGGCTCGTGCGGTCCCCGTCCCCGCGGATGGCCAGCAGCTGCCGGGCCGAACCCCACTCGTGCACGCCGCGGGCGAAGGCCACGCGCGCACGGGCCGCGGCGCGTTCCGCGTCGGCCTCGCCCGGGGTCCCGATGATGGTCTGCAGCTCCACCTGGTAGGCGACGTAGGCGTCGCGGTCGCCGTGCGGCGGGATGCTGGTCAGCGCCGGCTTGGCCCGCTCCGTGGGCTCGCCGACCCCGCGCGCACCCGTCGTCGACATGACCGAGATCAGCGACGCGGTCCGATCGGGGAACGACACCGCGACGTGCTGGGCGATCATCCCGCCCATGGACACGCCGAGGACGTGCGCCCGGTCGACGCCGAGGTGGTCGAGCACCTCGACGTGGTCGCGGGCCATGCGCCCGACCGAGTACGGCGACCGCGGCCACCCGTCCGCCCCACGCGGCAGGTCCATGGGCGTGCCCTCGTGCACGTGACCGCGCCCGACGTCACGGTTGTCGGCGGTGACGGTGCGGTACCCGGCGTCGTGCAGCGCGGCGAACAGCTCCGGCGGCCAGCTGGTCCGCTGCTGGCCGAGCCCGGGGATCAGGACGACCACGGGACCGTCGTCCGGCCCGGCGACGTAGGCGTCGGTGCGCGCGCCGTCGGACAGCGGCACGGCCTGCCCGACCGGCGGGCCGGCCACGTGGGCCAGGTCGGCGGCCGCGAGCTCGAGGTCGGCGGTGTCGGTCACAGCAGGTCTCCCGTCAGGTCGGGGCGAGCGTAGGAGGTCACCACTAGCGTCGACCGCGTGCCGACCACCGTCGAAGGAGCCCTCATGCGTGCCATCCGCGTCCACGAGGCCGGTGACCCCGACGTGATGCGGGTCGAGGACGTCGCCGACCCGTCGCCCGGGCCCGGCGAGGTCGTGGTCCGCGTCGCGGCGGCCGGGGTGAACTTCATCGACACCTACCAGCGCTCGGGGGCCTACCCGCTCGACCTGCCGAGCGCGCTCGGCCTCGAAGGCGCCGGCGAGGTGGTGGCCACCGGGGACGGGGTGGACGACGCGCTCGTGGGGCGCCGGGTCGCCTGGACCGGCGCCCTCGGCAGCTACGCCGAACAGGTCGTCGTACCCGCCGACCAGGCCGTCCGCGTCCCCGGTGAGGTCGACCTCGACCTCGCGGCGGCGCTGATGCTCCAGGGGCTCACCGCCCACTACCTCAGCCACTCCACCTACCCCCTCGGCCGCGACGACACCGCGCTCGTCTACGCGGCCGCCGGCGGCGTCGGACGTCTGCTGTGCCAGCTGGCCCTCCGCCGCGGCGCGCGCGTCATCGGGCTGACCTCGACCGACGAGAAGGAGGCCGAGGTCCGCCGCCTCGGCGTGCAGGACGTGATCCGCTACCGCGACGAGGGCGTGGTCATCAGCGACGAGGTCCGTCGCCTGACCGACGGCCGCGGCGTCCAGGTGGTGTACGACTCGGTGGGCGCCGACACCTTCGAGCAGTCGCTGCGATCGCTGGCGCCTCGGGGGACCCTGGTGCTGTTCGGCCAGTCGTCGGGACCGGTGCCGCCCGTGGACCTGCAGACCCTCAACCAGCACGGGTCGCTGTTCGTCACCCGACCGAGTCTCGGGGCCTACACCGCCACCAGCGACGAGCTGCACTGGCGCGCGTCCGCGCTGTTCGACCTGGTCGCCGCCGGTGACCTGGACGTGGCCGTCCACGACCGCTACCCGCTGGACGAGGCGGCGCGGGCCCACACCGACATCACCTCGGGGACCACCAGCGGCAAGCTGCTGCTGGTGCCGTGAGCCGGACGTCGCCCGGACGAGAGGACCTGCCGTGACCGATCTTCCACCGGGCGCCGTCGCCGCCGACGAGCTCGACCTGCCCCACGAGCTGCGCAGCGTCGATGGCGTCCGCAGCGCCGAGGAAGCCGCCGCGGCGACCGGCGTCGCGGCCGAGCAGCTGCTCAAGACCCTGGTCGTGCGCCGCGGCGAGGACGACCACGTCTTCGTCCTCGTCCCGGGGCCACGTTCGATCGACTGGCCGAAGCTGCGCGCCCACCTCGGCGTCTCCCGGCTGTCGATGCCGGACGCGGACGCGGCGCGCGAGTCGACCGGCTACGAGCGCGGGACCATCACCCCGCTCGGCGCGAGCCGGGCCTGGCCCGTCATCGCCGACGCGAGCATCCCGGGCACCGGCACGGTCACCATCGGCAGCGGTCGTCGCGGCACGGCCCTGCTGACCGACGCGGACGCGCTCATCGCGGCGCTCGACGCCGAGGTCGCCGACGTGACCAGCTGACCCGCCGTCGGGTGTGACCGGACCGTCCGCTCCCGACGGTGGGTAGCGTCCGGCCTCCCCGACGGACAGGCCCGAGAGTGCGCGCGATCCGTATCACCGAGTTCGGTGGCCCCGAGGTCCTCACCCTCGTGGACGACCAGCCCGAGCCCGAAGCCGTCCCGGGCGTCGAGGTGCTGACCGTCTCGCACGCGGGGGTCAACTACGCCGACACCCACCAGGCCGAGGACTCCTACCTCGCGCCGCAGCAGCTGCCGCTGATCCCGGGCGCCGAAGCTGCCGGCACCCTGCCCGACGGACGTCGCGTCGTCGCGCTGCTCGCCAGCGGCGGGTACGCCGAGAAGGCGCTCGCCCCGACGGCGACCAGCTTCGAGCTGCCCGACGGGGTCGAGGACGGCCAGGCCCTCGCGCTCGTGCTCCAGGGCACCACCGCCTGGCACCTGCTGCGCACCAGCGCCCACCTCCAGCAGGGCGAGTCGGTCGTGGTCCACGCCGCCGCCGGCGGGGTCGGCTCGCTCGCCGTGCAGCTCGCCAAGCGGTGGGGTGCGGGCCGGGTCATCGCGGTCGCGTCCTCCGACGACAAGCGCCAGCTCGCGCTCGACCTCGGCGCGGACGTCGCCATCGACGGCGCCGAGGACGGGTTGAAGGAACGCATCGAGGAGGCCGCCGGCGGGAAGGTCGACGTGGTCCTCGAGATGGTCGGTGGTGCGACGACCGACGCCAGCCTCGCCGCGCTCGCCCCCTTCGGGCGGCTGGTCGTGTTCGGGATGGCCGGTCGGCAGGCACCCACACCGGTGTACCCCGGCGAGCTGATGGGTCGCTCGCGTGGGATCATCGGGTTCTGGCTCGTCCACGCGATGAAGGACCCCGCCCGCCACCTCGCCGCACCGATGCGTGAACTGCTCGAGCTCACGGCCGCGGGTGACCTGCGGCCCGTCGTCGGTGGGACCTACGCGCTGTCGGACGCCGCCCAGGCTCACCGGGACCTCCGCGAGCGGCGCACCGTCGGCAAGCTGGTGCTCGACCCGACCCGGTGACCCGCGGGGCGAGCGGGCGGAACCTGTGAGCCTTCTCACCTCGGGGTCACGAACGGCTCAGGCTGGTGCGGGATGGTTCTCCCATCGCACTCCCGCCCCCGCCGAAGGACCTTCCGATGAAGCACCTCCGAGACCGCCGCACCCGCGTGGCCGTGGTGTCCGCCGCTGCCGCCGCCGTCGCCGCCGGCGCGCTGGGCCTGACCTCCGCCTCGGCCGACTCCAGCGACCCGATCGCCCTCGAGGTGGCGACCCAGGAGGCCCCGACGCCGACCGCCGACCGCGGTGACGTCGACCCGACGGTCAGCACGGCGTCGACGGCCAGCGCCCCGTCGACCGCGTCACCGACGTCGGCCCCCTCGACGGCCAGCCCGGCGTCCGCGCCGTCCGCGCCCTCACCGGTCAGCCCGGTGTCGCAGGACAGCCCGGACAGCCCCCCGTCACCGGCCAGCCCGGTGTCGGCCCCCTCGCCGCAGTCCGCGCCCTCCCCCCAGTCCGCCCCCTCGCCGGTGAGCCCGGTGTCGCAGGACAGCCCGGACAGCCCGGACAGCCCGGACTCGCCGGACTCGCCGGACAGCCCCGACTCGCCGCCGTCGCCCGGATCCATCGACAGCTGAACCTCCCCTCGGGCCTCCCACGGTCCCGCGCGGCCGGCCGTCCCTCCCCGCGGGACGGCCGGCCGTCGCACGTGCGCACCTGAACGTTCTCTCAGCTGTCCGTCACCGCGTCCTCAGCCAGGACCGGCACGCTGCACGTCTCCGTCCCTCCGCCGCTCTCCCCCGAGGTCCGTCGTGAAGCACCTGCTGCGTGGTCGCGAAGTCACCGTCGCCATCGTCTCCGGCGTCGCGGCCACCCTGGCTGCCGGCGCGTTCGGCCTGTCCGCGGCGACCGCCGACGACCCGGCGCCGATCGAGCTCGACGCCGCCGAGGTGGAGATGGTCGCCCCGGTGCCCCTCGACGACGCGGTGCCGGCCGCGACCGGGCCGATCACCGTGAGCCCGGCCGAACCTGAGCTGACCCAGCCCGACGACACGTCCGCGCCGTCGGCGCCCAGCGCCGCATCCCCCGCCAGCCCGACGAGCCCCGACAGCCCGGCCAGCCCCGACAGCGCTCCGAGCCCGCAGAGCCCGGCCAGCGCCCCGAGCCCCGTCAGCCCGGTCAGTGCCGACAGCCCGGACAGCCCCGGCAGCCCGGCCTCGGCGCCCTCCGCCGGGTCCAACGACAGCTGACCCCAGGGCGACGTCAGCCGTCGGCGCGTGCCGCCCACGCGGCGGCCCGGTCGATCCGCGTGCGGGTGAAGCGTTCCCACCCCGCGTCCTGGACGCGGTAGGGACCGGTCGCGAGGCCGAGCCACGCCCCGGCGGCCCCCCGGGCGAGGTCGCGCGGGTCGAGCAGCCGCTCGTAGGCGGACGCGACGGCGGTGGCGTACCGGCGGACCTGCTCGTCGACCTGCGGCCACACCTCCCCGACCGCCTCGAGGTGGGCGACCAGCGAGCCCGCGTCCTGCGCGAGCCACCCCTCGCCCGCCCCGTCGACGTCGAGCACCCCCACCACCTCGCCGTCCTCCACGAGGATCTGGGCGTCGTGGAGGTCACCGTGGACCGGGACGCGTGGCCCACCGACGGCGAGGGCCGTCGCGGCGGTGGCCTCGAGGTCGGCGCGGCGGTCGGGCAGCAGCTCGGCGAGCACCTGCACGTGGCGGGTCGGGTCGGCGAAGCGGGTCGGGTCGGCGCCGGTGGTCAGCGGTGCAGCCGCGAACCGCTCCGAGAGCGCCACGAGCGCGGCGGGTGCCGGGGGCTGATCGCCCCGTGCGAGCACGGACCGCAGGGTCGCGCCACCGAGGGCCCGGATCGCGAGCAGCCCCTGCTCGTGCGCGACCCCGACGAGACCGGGTACGGGGATGCCGGCGGCGTCCAGCTCACGGTGGACGGTGCCGAGGCGGCTGGCCCGGTCCCCCGCCAACGCCTTCAGGTACAGCACCCGCCCGGCCGTCCCCGGCGCGTCGATGGACACCTCGATGACCGCCCGACGTGAGGGGCGGTAGGCCCGGATCTCCAGACCCACCTCCCCCGGTGCGACGCCGAGCTGGTCGAGCAGCTCGCGGACCCGGGGGGCCGAGGTCGCCGACGGCAGGCCGGGCAGGAACGGGTCGTTCGGGAAGCGCCACACCCACACCGAGGTGCCGGCCACGGTGACCTCGACCGGACCGGGCGGGACCGGCTTGCGGTCGACGTGCGCGACGAGGGCGAGGTCGTGCGCGGCCCCGTCGGCATCGAGCACCCGCGCGGCGTAGAGGACCGACAGCGACCGCCCGACCCGGTGGTGGACCGAGTCGAGCCGCCAGCCGTCGAGGGTCAGCCCGGCCGCGCCGAGCGCCGCGCCGAGCACCTCGTCGGCGTCGGGACCGACGAGGTGGTGGCGCACGGCGGCGGCGGGATCGGGGCGCGAGCTGGTGCTGCGGGCGGACACGGTCGCTCCTCGGCGGCGCGGGCGCGAGCGGGCACGGTCGCCCGACGCGGGGCGGATGCTGCCCCACCCGCGCCGATGCTGCCTGAACCGTGCGTGAGGGTCCGCTCAGGTCGCTGTCCGACCGCGGCCGGCCGTGGCACGCTTCACGCCGCCGACGTCAAGGACCGGGCCCACGTGAACGTGCTCATCGTCGAGGACGAGGACCGGATCGCCTCGTTCATCGAACGCGGTCTGAAGGCCGAGGGGTTCACGGTCCAACGCGCCGCGGACGGTGAGACCGGCTACGTCCTGGCCTGTCAGGAGGAGGTCGACCTCGTCATCCTCGACCTGATGCTGCCGCGTCTGCCCGGCGAACAGGTGCTGGAGAAGCTGCGCGCTCGCCGGCCCGACGTGCCCGTCATCGTGCTCACGGCCCGGGACGCGGTCGAGGACCGGGTCCGCGGCCTGAACGCGGGGGCGGACGACTACGTCACCAAGCCGTTCTCGTTCGTGGAGCTGCTCGCGCGGGTCCACGCCCGGTTGCGTTCACGCGACCAGGCCAGCTCGACGGTGCTCGAGGTCGGCGACGTCAGCCTCGACCTGCGGGCACGCGCGGCGACGCTGGACGACCGGCAGGTCGAGCTCACCGCCCGGGAGTTCGCCCTGCTCGAGACGTTCCTGCGCCACCCGAACCAGGTGCTCTCGCAGGTCCAGCTGATGGATCGCGTGTGGGGGTACGACTTCGAACCCGGCTCGAACGTCGTCGAGGTCTACGTCGGGTACCTGCGCCGCAAGCTCCGTCCCGACCTGATCGAGACGGTCCGGGGTGCGGGCTACCGGTTCCGGGCCTGATCGTGGTCGCACGGGACGGTCACGCGGTCCGCCCGTCCCGGTCGCTGCGGGTGCGGGTGCCGGTGACGGCGGTGGCGGTGTTCGCGGTCAGCCTCGCGGTCGCCACCCTCCTCGCCTACCAGCTGCTGCTCCAGGCGGGTCGGACCGACATCGACGTGGTGCTCGACCGCGAGCGGGAACGGTTCGAGACCTCGATGAGCACCCTGCTCGACGAGGAGGTGGACGCCCTGCGGGTCGAGGCAGCGGCCGCGGAAGCCGACCCCGACGCCGCGCCGGTCCGCGTCGACGGGCTCACCGCCATGCAGCGCGCCGCCCGCCGCTACCTCCAGCTCAACCCGGCCACCGAGTCGTACTGGACCATCATCCGCACCGACGGCAGCCCGCCGCTGGCGTCCTCGAACGGCCCCGACCTCCTCGAGCCGCTGTTCCGCGCGGACGAGCTGCCCGAGGGCACCCTCGGCCGGCGCGAGACCATCCCGTCGTCCGCCGGTGACATCCGGTCCTCGGCGGCGCCGATCCTGCTCGGCGGCGAGGCCGTGGGCAGCTACCAGATCGTCGCCCCGCTGGCACCGGTCCACGACGAGGCCGTGCGCGCCGCCGGGCTGGTGGCCGCCGCGGCCGGGGTCTCGCTCCTGCTCGGTGCAGCCCTGATGAGCACGACCCTGTGGCGGTCCCTGTCGCCGCTGCTCACCCTGGCGCGCACCGCCCGGTCGACCGAGCTGCGGCGGATGGACGCGCGCGTGGACGTGCCCGACACCGACGACGAGGTGGGGGTGCTCGCGCGTGAGTTCAACTCGATGCTCGAACGCATCGAAGCCGCCTCGGAGGGGCAGAACGCCTTCATGGCGTCGATCTCGCACGAGCTGCGCACGCCCATCACCATCGCGCGCGGCCACCTCGAGATGTTGCGGACCGTCGGGGACGACGACGCCGACACCCGGACCGAGGTGCTCGAGGTCGTCGAGGACGAGCTGCACCGGATGGGCCGCCTGGTCGAGGACCTGATGGCCATCGCCCGCGCCGACATGGACGGGTTCGCCCGCCCACGTGAGGTCGAACTGGTCGCCTTCTTCGAGGACCTCGAGCTCAAGGTCGCCGGCCTGCG
>CAYSTY010000072.1:0-9347 GCA_964433685.1 uncultured Actinomycetota bacterium
TCTGCCGCTCGGTCTCGCCGACGTACTTGTTGAGCAGCTCGGGGCCCTTGACGTTGAGGAAGTAGCTGGCCACGTCGTCGCGACCGGTCTTGTCACGCACGCGCTGGGCGAGGGAGTTGGCGACCGCCTTGGCGATCATGGTCTTGCCGCACCCGGGCGGGCCGTAGAGGAGGATCCCCTTGGGGGCGCGCAGCTCGTGCTCGACGAACAGGTCGGCGTGCAGGTACGGCAGCTCGATGGCGTCACGGATGGCCTCGACCTGGTCACCGAGTCCACCGATCTGGTCGTAGGTGACGTCCGGGACCTGTTCGAGGACGAGCTGCTCGACCTCGGCCTTGGGGATGCGTTCGAGGGCGGTGTTGGACCGCGGGTCGACGAGCACGCTGTCGCCGGACTTGAGGGGACCGTCGCGCACCAGGTCGCTGAGGAGCACCACCCGTTCGTCGTCGGTGTGACCGACCACGATGGCACGCCCGTCGCTGAGCAGCTCCGCCACCGTCATGACCTCACCGCGGTCCTCGGTGCGACCGACGGCGACCACGTTCATCGCCTCGTTGAGGCGGACCTCCTGGCCGATGTCGAGCGCCTCGACCTCGACGTCCGGGCCGACGCTGACCTCCATCTTGCGGCCGTTGACCACGACCGTGACGGTGCCGGCGTCGTGGTCGTGCTCGAGGTAGGTGGCGTACGCCTGGGGTGGCGCCGACAGCCGCTCGACCTCCTCGCGGACGGCGGCGAGCTGGTCCCGCGCGGCGCGGAGGGTCTCGGTGAGCTTGGCGTTCTGGGCCGTGAGCGCCTGGAGCTGGCCCTTGGTCTCGAGCAGCCGCTCCTCGAGGGTGCGGATGCGGCCGGGGGCGGTCGCCAGCCGCCGACGCAGCAGGTCGGCTTCCTCACGCAGGAACTTCA
Source organism: uncultured Actinomycetota bacterium (assembly GCA_964433685.1). GTDB lineage: Bacteria > Actinomycetota > Nitriliruptoria > Nitriliruptorales > Nitriliruptoraceae > Nitriliruptor. The sequence continues at coordinate 907 of CAYSTY010000072.1, forward strand.
GCTCCGCGGCGAGCTCGTCGGGGTCGTCGGGCAGCGGTGCGTCGCTGGCGGACGGGGTCCCCCCGGGCAGCGACCAGCCGGCGGCGAACGCATCATCGTCGGGGCGACCGGGACCTCGGGTCGGATCGTCCACGTGGACCTCCTCGCGTCGGATGCGCCGCGTCGCTGTGCGACCGTGGCGCCGGAGCGGGAGAGGCGGGGCCTCGGCCCGCCACGACGCTCCGACTGTACCGGCGCCGACCTGACGGTCCGGCGAGCTGGCACCACGTGCGTGCCGCGCGCCACCCGGGACCACGGTCCTCCCCTCGGTCCGACGTTGTCCGTAAGGACGGGGTCCGCGCCGGGACGGTCACCGTCCGAACGGCACCCTCCCGGGTCGACGCCTCGGGCGTGGTGCCGGCGGGGGGCCGGCGCGGGTGCTGGAGCAGCGAGTGAAGGTCGACGTGTGCGTTGGTTCGAGATCGTCGCGACCGTCGTGGCGGGTGCGGTGGGCGCCGCCGTCGTGACCGTCCTCGTCGGACACAGCCTGCTCCTGGTCGTCCCCGCCGCCGTCGCGGTCGGCGCGATCGGCCTGGTGGCCGAACGCGGCCGGACCTCCCGGTGACCGACGCCGACCACGTCCCCGGCGCGGACGGACACCTCGCGACGGTGCGCGCGCTCGTCGGTCCGCACCTGCTGGTCCTTCCGGGGGTCGCGAGTGCCGTCGTCGACGCCCAGGACCGCGTCCTGCTCATGCGGCACGTGGATTCGGACACGTGGGTCCTGCCCGGCGGGGCCGTGGAGCCCTACGAGCAACCGGCGGCCGCCGTGGTGCGCGAGACCCGAGAGGAGACCGGGCTGGAGGTACGGCCCGTCGCGATCATCGCCGTCGACGGTGGCCACCCCCACTTCAAGCGCTACCGCAACGGTGACGAGGTGTCGTACGTGACGACGGTGTTCCGGTGCGAACCCGTCGGGGGCGAGCTGCGCCGGGACGGCCACGAGGCGCTCGACCTGCGCTGGGTGCCGCGGGCGCGGATCGCCGAGCTCGCCGACCTGGCCCCGTGGCTCAGCCGGCTGCTGCCGCACCTGACCTCGGACGTGGCCCGGTTCGAGCACCCCTGACCGGACCGCTCACTCGTCCTCGTCGGTCTCGGGTGCCGGATCCGGCTCGTCGGCGCCGACGGTGGTCCAGGCGACGCCGGCCGTCGCTGCGTCGGACTTGCGGCGTGGCGGCGGCGGGCCGCCCTCCTCCCGGGACGGCACACGGCGTGCCGTGGTGAGGAACGCGGTGTGGGCCACCATGCGGTGCTTGGGTCGTACCGCGAGCCCGTCGACGTCCCAGCCACGGACGAGGGTCTCGTCGGTCCGCACGTCGGTGAACCGGCCGTCGTCCCAGAACGCTTCGGTGACGCGCATGACCTGGGGCACGGTGGGTGTGTAGGTCACCACGATCCCGCCGGGTGGCAGCACCTCGGCCACCGCGTCCACCACGGCCCACGGTTCGAGCAGGTCGAGCACGACCCGGTGGGCGCGTCGACCGGCGAGGCCGGTGACGACGTCGTCCTCGACGAGCTCCCAGTTGTCCGGTTCGACGCCGAGGAACCGGACCACGTTGCGGCGGGCGATGCGGGCGTGGTCGTCGCGGCGCTCGAAGGAGATGACCCGGCCCGTGGGGCCGACGGCGGCGAGCAGCGCGAGCGTCAACGCGCCCGAGCCGGCGCCGGCCTCGATCACGGTGCACCCGGGCCGGATGTCGGCTCCGGCGACGATCATCGCCTGGTCCTTGGGGTAGACCACCTGCGCGCCGCGCTTCATCTTCAGCACGAAGTCCTCGCGCGTCGGGCGCAGGACCACGACCTCCATGTTGCGGTTGGTGCGCACCGCGGTGCCTTCGGCGACCCCGATCAGCGCGTCGTGGGGCACGAGGCCCGCGTGGCTGTGCCACTCCGCCCCGGGCTCGAGCGTCACCAGGTAGCGGCGCCGCTTGCGGTCGATGAGGACGACCAGTTCACCTGCCGTCAGGGGGGCATCGGTACCGGGCAGCACGGGTGCTACGGAGGACGGGACGTCCACGTGGGGACCTTCGGATCGGGAGGGAGAACGGGCGCTCCGGTCAGGAGCGCGGCTCGGACGCGGCGTCCGCACCGGCGGCCTGGAGGACCGGCAGCGCGGTCAGGATCCGTTCACGTTGGCGGCAGAACGCGCACGTCTCGGTCGTGGTCGGCATGCCGCAGGTGGTGCACGCACGGAGGTCGACCGGTTCGTCCCCGGGCCCGTCCTCGGTGTCCCACTTGTCCGCGTGCCGATCGAGGAAACCGAACAGGAACTGCGCCTTGGTCCCCGGGGCGCCGGCCTCGATCGCGTCGAGGGTCGCCTTCAGCTCGTGGCCGGTGTTGCCGTCCACCAGCGGGCACTCCTCGACGATGTAGTCGATGCCCCGGATGACGCAGTACGCCGCCATCTCCCGCTCGGAGAGCCGGTACAGGGGCTTGACCTTGCGGATCTGGTTGGTGCCCGTGGCCGGTAGCACGGGACGCTGCCGGGCGAGGAACGGGTCCTGCCAACGCAGGACGTTGCCGAGCAGGGTCGCGGCCTCGTCGTCGAGGTTGTGGCCGGTGACCACCACGTCGTAACCCTCGTCGACCGCGACGCGGTTGAACGCGTACCGCTTCGACAGGCCGCAGACGCCGCAGGTCGATCGACCCGATGCGGCGGCGCCGGTCGGCGTGGTGTAGCCGTAGGTCTCGGCCAGGGAGACCACGTGCAGACGCGCACCACGGGCCTGCGCGAACTCCTCGCAGATCTCCTGGGACCGACGGGAGTAGCCGCCGATGCCGAGCCCGACGTACAGCCCGTCGGCCTCGTAACCGAGCTCGAGCAGCACGTCCCACAGGGCGAGGGAGTCCTTGCCGCCGGACACCGCGACGAGCAACCGGTCGCCGTAGTGGAACATGCGCTCGGACGGCGCCGTCTGCGGCGGGTGGTCGATGGCCTTGCGGACCTGCATGGTGACGTGGTCGACGAAGTGCGCCGGGCACCACGCGGAACGGTGGCGGGGTTCCTCGATCACCGCGGGCGCCCGGCACTGCACGCAGCGGGGCGCCGCCCCGGCCCCACCGGAGATGACCGGACGGATCTCCACCTCGGCGTCGTCCGGCAGCTCGTGGCCGGAGGTCACCAGCTCCCCGTCGTGGATCACCAGGACCGTGTGTGGCGGCACGTCGAGGTGGTCGAGCACCTCGGCGACCGTCAGCGGTCCGGTCAGGGTCTCGACACGTTCGGGGTTGCGCAGACGCACGCGCACAGCGGACCTCGCGGTGCCGTTCCGGGCGGGATGGCGGCGGGATGGCGGGGGGATGGTGGGGGCAGAGCCCCCCGCGGGGAGGTTAGCCGGCGAGCTCGCCGTCCCCCGTCGGGCGCTCGTCCTCGGCAGCGAGGTCGGCGGGGCCGAAACGGGGTTGGCCTTCGAGGTCCCGGAGCGGGACGCGCACCGGACGATCGACCGCGACGGTGACGACCTCGCCGCGGACGTCCACCTCGAGCGGGTCACCCTCGGTGCAGCTGAGGGTGGCGTGATCGTGGCTGAGCTCGATGTACAGCTGGCGGTCGTGGAAACGCAGGGGGAAGCGCATCCCCCGCCACGAGCTCGGCAGCCGCGGGTCGAAGCCGAGCTCACCGTGGTGGTCGGAGAGGCCCGCGAAGCCGTACATCAACGCCATCCAGACCCCACCCGTCGAGGCGATGTGCACCCCGTCGATGACGTTGCCCGCGACGTCCGCCAGATCCATCAGCAGCGCGTACTGGAAGTACTCGAGCGCCTTGTCCTCCGCGCCGATCTCGGCGGCGAGCACCGCCTGCATGCACGCCGACAGCGACGAGTCGCCGGTGGTCAGCGGGTCGTAGTAGCGGAAGTTGCGTTCCTTCTGCTCGGCGTCGAACTCGTCGTCGAGCAGCACCATCGCCAGGACCACGTCGGTCTGCTTGATCACCTGGTAGCGGTAGATCTTGAGCGGGTGGTAGTGCAGCAGGAGCGGGTAGTGGTCGCGCGGGGTGCCGGCGAAGTCCCACACCTCCTTGTCCAGGAAGTTGGCGTCCTGCGGGTGGATGCCGCGCTTGTCGTCGTACGGCACGTGCATGCGCTCGGCCGCCTCCCGCCAGGCGTCGAGCTCCTCCTCGCGCAGTCCCGTCGCGTGCACGAGCCGGCGGTAGTCGTCGGGCTCCTCGTGGCGGAGCCAGGTGAGCACGTCGACGGCGTAGACGAGGTTGCGGCGGGCCATGAGGTTGGTGAAGGCGTTGTCGTTGACGACGGTGGTGTACTCGTCCGGGCCCGTCACGCCGTGGATGTGGAACTCGCCGGTGTCCGGGGAGTGGAAGCCGAGCGCGACCCACAGCCGCGCGGTCTCCACCAGGATCTCGGCACCGACCTCGGCGAGCAGGTTGCGGTCGCCCCGCACGTCCACGTACCGCTGGATGGCGTACGCGATGTCGCCGTTGATGTGGAACTGGGCGGTACCGGCGGCGTAGTAGGACGACGCCTCCTCGCCGTTGATGGTGCGCCACGGGAACAGCGCGCCCGCCTCGGACAGCTCGGTCGCGCGCTCGCGCGCCTCGGGCAGCATCGAGTACCGGAACCGGAGCAGGTTGCGGGCGATCCGGGGGTCGGTGTAGGTCAGGAACGGCAGGACGTAGATCTCGGTGTCCCAGAAGTAGTGCCCCTCGTAGGCCTGGCCGGTCAGCCCCTTGGCCGGTATCCCGGTGCCCTCGGCACGCGCGGCGGCCTGCATCAGCTGGAACAGGTTCCAACGGATGGCCTGCTGGATGCGTCGCGGACCGTCCACCTGCACGTCGGCGCGTCGCCAGAAGTCGGCGAGGTAGGACCGCTGCGAGGCCTCGAGGCGAGCGAACCCGTCGCGTACACCGCGGTCGAGGGTGCGTCCGGCGCGGTCGACGAGCTCAGCCGACGGGACCGTCCGTGAGGTGTGGTAGGTGAAGTACTTGGTGAGCCGGATCGGTACCCCGGCCTGCGCGTCGACGGTGTAGACCACCTTGCCGAGGTCCTCGGACCAGGTGGTGGTCGCCGACCACGGGTTGTCGGTCTCGATGACGTGGTCGATCCCGACCCCGAGCGACATGCGCGAGTTGGTGGTGCGGTACCCGGTGATGATCCGGTGGTCGCGCTCGACGTGCTCACGGGCGTTCAGGACCCGGAAGCCGAAGCCGCGTGCGCGACGCGGGTCGCTCGAGTTGCCGTTGCGCGGTTCGTCGATCGGTCGGGCGTCCTGGCGGTTGATCACCTGGCTGGAGAGGACCACCGGAGCGTCGGCGTCGACCACGACCTCGTACTCGATGGCGCCGAGGTGGCGGTGCTCGAAGGAGATCAGCCGCCGCGAGGTCACCTTCACCTGCTTGCCCGACGGCGCCGACCAGTTCAGGTCGCGGGCGAGGATGCCGTCGCGGAAGTCGATGCACCGCTCGTACTCGGTGAGCCGGGCCGTGGGCAGGTAGAGCGGTTCGTCGTCGACGTACAGCTTGATGACGGTCACGTCGGGCGAGTTGACGATGGTCTGGCCGGTCCGCGCGAAGCCGTACGCCTCCTCGGCGTGGACGATCGGCCACGTCTCGTGGAAGCCGTTGAGGAAGGCACCCGGCTCGATCGACGGCCGGCCCTCCTCGAAGGTCCCGCGGATACCGAGGAAGCCGTTGGCGATGGAGAAGATCGTCTCCGCGTTGCCCATCCAATCGCGCGTGAACGCCCGCTCGACGATGCGCCACTCGTCGGAGGGGAAGACGTGCTCCGGCGGGAGCTTGATCTCGCGTGGGATCACGGGCGCAGCCGAACGGGACGGGGAACGGACGAGGTCGTGCGGACGCTACCGGCCGGGTCCGAACCCGTCACCGAGGTCGGACGGCGAGGTCAGGCAGCGAGGGTGGTGCGGACCAGGTCGCGGAGCCGGTCGAGTCCGACCCCGGTCTGGGCGCTGACCCACAGGACCGCGCGCGGGTCGAGGTCGCAGCCGGCCGCGAGGTCGCGCTTGCGACGTTCCCGCCTGGAGCTCTTGACCTTGTCGTGCTTGGTGGCGACCACCTGGTGCGGCACGTGCTGGTCACGCAGCCACGCGAGCACCTCCTGGTCCTGGCCGGCGGGTCCGATCGCCCCGTCGACGAGCATCAGGGTCAGACGCAGCGGCTCGCGCGCGAGCAGGTAGGACTCCATGCGCCGCTGCCAGCTCGCGCGGGTGGTCTTGGACGCCGACGAGGCGTACCCGAAGCCGGGCAGGTCCACGAGGGTGGCGCCGTCGGCCGAGGCGAAGACGTTGAGCAGCTGGGTACGGCCCGGCTTGCTCGACACCTTCGCCAGCCCCTTGGAGGAGGCGACGGCGTTGAGGAGCGAGGACTTGCCCACGTTGGACCGGCCGATGACGGCCACCTCGGCGCGGCTGGGCGGGAGCTGGTCGAGGCGGTCGGCGGAGGTGACGAACCGCAGGGAGAGGGGCGCGCTCAGCTTCAGAACCTGACCTGACAGAAGCCGTGGTTGCAGTACCCGTACGGGTTCTTGTGCAGGTACTGCTGGTGGTCGACCTCGGCCCAGTAGAAGCGCGATCGGGGCACGATCTCGGTCACGATGTCCCCGTAGCCCTCGGCGTGGAGCCGCTGCTGGTAGCGGTCGCGCGACGCCTCGGCCGCGACGCGCTCGTCATCGTCGGCGACCTGGATCTGGGAGCGGTACTGGGTACCGACGTCGTTGCCCTGGCGCATCGGCGTGGTGGGGTCGTGGTTCTCCCAGAACGGGACCAGCAGCTGGTCGAAGCTGGTCACGGCCGGGTCGTAGACCACCAGCACGTCCTCGGCGTGGTTGGTCCGGCCCGAACAGACCTCCTGGTAGGTCGGGTTCGGCGTGTCCCCGCCGCTGTAACCGACCGCCGTGGTGTGCACGCCCGGCAGCTGCCAGTAGATGCGTTCCGCACCCCAGAAGCAGCCCATCCCGACCACGAACTGGCGGTGACCGTCGGGGAACGGCGGGACGATCGGCGTGCCGAGGACGGCGTGGGGCTGCTGGGTGGCGACGGGGACGTCACGGCCGGGGAGGGTCTCCTCGGCGGGCAGCAACTCCAGGGTCTTCTTGCCGAACAGCACGGCGGCCTCCTGCGGATGGTGTCCGACGCAGGGTACGGCGGCACCCGCCGCCCCGTCCGGCTCGGACGGGGTGACCGGGTGCCGCCGCACGCCGGATCAGGTGTCGCGGAGGCTGCGCAGCACGTACTGGAGGATGCCGCCGTGGCGGAAGTAGTTGGCCTCCCCCGGCGTGTCGATGCGCACCGGGGCGTCGAAGGTGACCTCGCCCTCCGGGCCGCGGGCGACGACCGACACGGTCGCCGGGATGCGCCCGTCGTTGAGCTCGGTGACACCGCTGATGTCGAAGGTCTCCTCACCGGTGAGGCCCAGCGACTCGGCCGACTCGCCCTCGGGGAACTGCAGGGGCAGGACGCCCATCCCGATCAGGTTCGAGCGGTGGATCCGTTCGAAGCTGGTGGCGATGACGGCCTTGACCCCGAGCAGGACCGTGCCCTTCGCCGCCCAGTCACGTGACGACCCCGAGCCGTACTCGGCTCCGGCGAGGACCACCAACGGCGTGCCCTCCGCCTGGTAGTGCTCCGACGCCGCGAAGATCGAGGTCACCTCGCCACCACCGGCCGCGCTGAAGTCACGGGTGTAGCCACCCTCGGTGCCCGGGGCGAGCTGGTTGCGCAGGCGGATGTTGCCGAAGGTCCCGCGGATCATCACCTCGTGGTTCCCGCGACGCGAACCGTACGAGTTGAAGTCGCGGACCTCGACGCCGTGCTCGGTGAGGTAGGCCCCGGCCGGGCTGTCGAACTTGATGGCGCCCGCCGGTGAGATGTGGTCGGTGGTGACCGAGTCGGCGAGCTTGGCCAGGACCCGCGCCCCGGCGATGTCCTCGACCGGTTCCGGCTCGGCCGGCATCCCGTCGAAGAACGTGGGCTTGCGGATGTAGGTCGAGTCGTCGGCCCAGTCGAAGGTGTCCCCGTCCGGCGTGGACAACGCCTTCCAGCGCTCGTCGCCCTCGAAGACCGAGGCGTACTCGTCGGTGTAGGTCTGCGACGCGAGCGCCTGCCCGATGGTCTCCTGGATCTCCTGCGGCGAGGGCCAGATGTCGGACAGGTACACCGGCTGGCCGTCGCTGCCGGTCCCGAGCGGCTCGGTGGTGATGTCGATGTCCATCGAGCCGGCCAGCGCGTACGCGACCACCAGCGGCGGGGACGCCAGGTAGTTCATCTTGACGTCGGGGTTGATGCGCCCCTCGAAGTTGCGGTTGCCCGACAGCACCGAGGTGACGGCGAGGTCGTTGTCGTGCACGGCTCGCGACACCTCGGGGATCAGCGGTCCCGAGTTGCCGATGCAGGTGGTGCAGCCGTAGCCGACGAGGTTGAAGCCGAGCTTGT
>CAYSTY010000073.1:0-9297 GCA_964433685.1 uncultured Actinomycetota bacterium
CGTGGCTGCCCCCGTTGATGACGTTCATCATCGGCACGGGCAGCAGGTGGGCGTTGGGGCCGCCGAGGTAGGCGTAGAGCGGCAACCCGCAGGCCTGGGCCGCGGCCTTGGCGACGGCCAGCGAGACGCCGAGGACGGCGTTGGCTCCGAGTTCGGCCTTGGTGTCGGTCCCGTCGAGGTCGATCACGAGCTGGTCGATGTCGCGCTGCTGGGTCGCGTCGCGGCCGAGCAGGGCGGGGGCGATGCGGTCGTTGACGTTGGCGACCGCCCGCCGGACGCCCTTGCCGAGGTAGCGGTCGCCGCCGTCGCGCAGCTCGACCGCCTCGGACTCACCGGTGGAAGCACCCGAGGGGACCGCGGCGCGACCGAACGATCCGTCGAGGAGCCCGACCTCGACCTCGACCGTAGGGTTACCCCGGCTGTCGAGGATCTCCCGGGCGCGCACGAGCTCGATGGTGGTCACGTCCACGGGTACCTCACAGCGGTGGGCAGGGGCGGCGGCAGGCGCGCGCGACGGTACGGGACGCGTGCACCGATGACAACGATGCGTAGCCGTGACGACACGCCACACGGGCGCCGCCGTCAGGCGTGGCTCAGGGCAGTTCCCAGATGCGCCGCGAGACCCCGGCACCGATGGCGCCACCGAGCGCACCGAGCACGGCGTCACGGATCGCCCGACGACCGACGATCGCACCCACGATGGCTCCGACGGCAGCGGCGCCCGCGACGGCGACGGTGTCGACCGGGAACGGCCGCTCGTCACGGACGGCCACCAGACCGTCGGGGACGCCGGCGTCCCACCCGGCGAGGGGGTCGGGACGGTCGCGAACGTCGTCCGGCGGGAGGTCCGGCGGCCGCACCGAGGGGGCGAGGCCAGCGGACCCGACGCTCGCACCGGCCGGCGCGCCGCTCGCAACCGCTTCCCCGACCGTGCCGACCTCGAACATCGCGGCGGTCAGCTCACGGCCGCACTTGGGGCACGGCTCGGGGGCGGTGGCCAGGCCATCGACCAGTGAGCGCTTGAGGAAGCGTCCGCACGCGGGGCACTGCTCGGGTGGCATGGCGTCGTCCCGTTCGGTGGGCACGCGGAGCCTACCGAGGCGCGCTGTGGCAGGTGGGGCTCGTGAGGAGGAAGACGACGACGGGCCGTTCAGCCGGCAGCGTCCCCCGCCTCGCGCCACAGCGTCGACCAGGTGTCGGCGTCGAGCTCCGCGACCACCATCTCGCGGGCGGCCGCCTCGCGCAGCACCAGCTCGAAGCGGGTCCGGAACCGTCGGGCCGCCCCACGGGCGGCGGCGTCCGGGTCGACCCCCAGCTGGCGTGCGAGCGCGACCACCGCCCCGAGCAGGTCGCCGACCTCGGCAGCGGTCGCGTCACCGTCGCCGGTCGCCACCGCCTGCTCGACCTCGGTGAGCTCCTCGCGGACCTTGGCCGCCGGACCCTCGAGGTCGTCCCAGCGGAACCCGAGCTTGGCCGCCTTGCGTTGGAGCGTCTCGAGCAGCACCAGGCCGGGCAGCGCCTCGGGGACGCCGTCGAAGGGCCCTTCGCGCCCCTTCTCGTCCTGCTTGAGGCGGTCCCAGTTCGCCTGGACCTCCTCCGGTGAGGCGGCCTCGCCGTCCCCGAAGACGTGCGGGTGACGACGTTCGAGCTTGTCGGCGATGCCACGCGCGACGTCGTCGATGGTGAACGCACGCCGGTCGGAGCCGACCTGGGCGTGGAAGACGACCTGGAGCAGGACGTCGCCGAGCTCCTCGACGATGTCGACGTCGTGGCCCGACTCGATCGCGTCGACGAGCTCGTAGGTCTCCTCGACGAGGTAGCGCAGCAGGGTGGTGTGGTCCTGCTCGAGGTCCCACGGGCACCCGTCCTCGGGATCACGCAGGCGACGCATCACCTCGACCAGCCGCAGCACCTCGACGCCCGCGGGCTGTTGGGCGAGGAACACCAGCTCCACCTCGGTACCGGCCGGCTGGGCCGCCGACCCCACGGCGACGGGGAACTGCTCGTCGCCCGGACCGAGCAGGTAGACCACCCGGCCCGTCCGTGCCGCCCGCTCGATCAGCGCCTTCGCGAGCTTGCGGTCGGTCGGGTCGCCGGGCCGCGTCAGGTCGAGGTCGCTGCGTTCGAGCGTGGCCGGTTCGAGCCGGACCAGGTCCAGGCCGGCGTAGTGCAGGTGCGGCGCCGAGGGGTGACCATCGGGGTCGCGCAGCAGGACCTCGTCGGCCGTGCCGAGCGCGTCCCAGGCCTGGAACGGCAGCAGGCCGGGCAGGCCCGCCTCCGTCTCGACGAGGACGACCGTGCCGGGAGCGTGGGTCACTCGTCGGCCGGCAGCTCGTCACCCTCGGCCGGCAGCTCACCCTCGGCGGGCAGCTCACCCTCGGCCGGGACCTCGCCGTCGAGGTCGCCCTCGGCGGGAAGCTCCCCATCGGCGGGCACGTCGTCGGGCTCACCGACCGGTTCGCTGTCGTCGACGACCTGGCCGGTCTCGGCGTCCCACGTGCCGAGGCCAGCGGCGACGTCGACCTCGGCGCTGGTGAACGCCTCCTCGAACTTGGCGATCAGCTCCGGGTCCTGCTGGGCCTGCTGTTCGAGCTGGGCACGCAGCTGCGGTTCGAGCTCCTCGAACGGCGCCGGGTCGAGGTTCTCGAGCACCTCGATGACGTGGAACCCGAACTGGGACTCGACGGGGCCGATCAGGACGTTCTCCTCGGCGTCGGTGACGGCCTCGGCGAACTCGGGCACGTACCGGCTCGGCGGGGAGACGCCGAGGTTGCCGCCGTCGGCGGCCGACCCGTCCTGGGAGACGTCGGCCGCGACCTCGGCGAAGTCCTCGCCACCCTCGATGCGCTCGATCGCGTCGAGCGCCTCGTCCTCGGTCTCGACCAGGATGTGGCGCGCGTCGACCTGCGGTTCGGCCTGCTCGTCGTAGGCGGCCTGGACCGCCTCGTCGGTGACCTCCTGGCTGTACTTGGCGGTCAGCTCCTCACGGCGGACCACGTCGGCGACGATGAGCTCGCGGTACTCGTCGGCGGACAGCCCGATGGTCTCCAGGAAGCTGTCGAAGTCGGGGTCCTGCCCGGACGCGGCGGCCTGCTCCTCGTAGGCCGCGACCTGCTCGTCGTAGGCCTCATCGATCCGGTCGTCGCTGACCTCGAGACCCTCGTCCTCGGCGAGACCGGCGACGATCTCGATGGAGATCAACGTCGAGAGCACGTTGCGCTGGACGTCGGCGGTCGCGGCGGCGCGCTCGTCCTCGTCGGTGGGGGCGTTGTCGCCCGACATCTGCGAGTCGACGATGCGCTCGAGCAGGTCTCGGCTGATGTCGGTGCCGTTGACGGTGGCCGCACGATCGCCGAGGGCACCGTCGGAACCGCAGGCGGCGAGCATCACGGCGGCGAGGACGATCGCCAGGGGGCGGAGGAGGGTGCGCACGAACGAGCTCCGAGGTGGACGAGCTGCGGCGGACGGCCGCGGGGACGGCCGGGCACACGAGCCCGGCCGGTCGTGGAGCGTACCGAGGCGCTCGCCGTTCGACGATGCCGACCACCCCGCCGTCGTCCGGCGGTTCTCAGGCGTTCTCGGAACGGCTGGTACCGTGCCCGTTCGCGGCACCCCGGAGGCAGCGTGACCACCGACATCCACGGCACCGTCGACCAGCAGCTGCGGCGGACCCGTCAGCGCTACACCCTCGGCCGTCGGCAGCTCGTGGACCTGCTCGCCGACTCGGGGCGGCCGGTGACCATCCCGGAGCTGATCGACCTCGGCGCACGCCAGTCGCAGTCGTCGATCTACCGCAACCTCGCCATCCTCGAGCAGGCGGGTGCGGTGCGCCGCCTGAGCTCGACCGACGACACCGGCCGCTTCGAGCTCGCCGAGGCGCTGTCCGAGCACCACCACCACCTGTTGTGCTCGACCTGCGGCGGCATCGCCGACATCACCCTCCCCGACGAGATCGAGGCGGCGTTGCACGAGGCGGTGGACCGGGCCCAACGCGACCACGCATGGTCGGTGGACGCCCACCACCTCGAGCTCATCGGGACCTGCGACGACTGCGCCTGACCGTCCTCAGGCGGGCAGCGGGCGGCGGGTCGCACGGCGCTGCGCGAGACGGTCACGGACCTCGACCCCGGCCAGGACCACGAAGAACCCGAGGACGGCCAGCCCGGCGACGGTCGGACCGGTGGCCGTCCCGGCGTGGTAGCTGACGACGATCCCGGCGATCACGGCGACCGCGCCGAGCCCCGTGGCGACCGCCATCATCACCGGGACCCGCCGTGCGACGAGGGCCGCCGTCGCGGGCGGCGCGACCAGGAGGGCGAACACCAGCAGCGTCCCGATGGTGCGGAACGAGGCGATGATCACGCCGGCGATCAGCGCGAGCATCACCAGGTGCGCCAGGGCCGGCCGCAGCCCCAGCACCTGCGCCTTGGCGCGGGAGAACGACAGGACGAGGAACGGCCGGTAGAGCAGCACGGTGACCACGAGGGCCACCACGGCGGCCACGGCTGCCGTCCGCACGTCCTGCGGCCGGACCCCCAGCGGTTCGCCGAACAGGATCGTGGTCAGGTCGCCCGCGTACGCCCCACCGCGGCTGATGATCGCCACGCCGAGTGCCAGCATCCCGACGAACAGCAGCCCGATGGACACGTCCTCACCGAGCCGGCTGCGCGCCGACACCACGCCCACCCCCACGATCATGACCGCCGCGGAGACGGCGCCGCCGAGCAGGAGGTTGCCGCCGACCAGGTAGGCGACGGCGATCCCCGGCAGGACGCCGTGGGCGAGGGCATCACCCATGAACGACATGCCGCGCAGCACCACCCAGGTCCCGATCAGGGAGCTGGCGACGACCGTCAGCAGCCCGGCGTAGAGGGTGTTGCGCAGGAACTCGAACCCGAACGGTTCGGTCAGCAGCTCCAGCACGGGGGCCTCGCAGGTGTGGCCGGGACTCGGCAGGCGGTCAGGGTGTCGCAGGACGCCGGGGGGCAACGCGGGGACGGCCCCGCTACTTCCCTCGCTCCGCGGCGAGCCGCTCGGCGATCGTGGTCCCGGTCTCCCGGAGCAGACCGAGGTAGGTGGCCGTCGGCGTGCCGGGCTCGCCGAGGGCGTCGGTGGTGACCTCGACCACCTCGACCTCGAGGTCGCCGCGACCCCGGGTCTCGCGCGCGAGCTGTTCGGCCAGCCGGGTGTCGTCGGTGTTGTCGGCGAAGATCGTGCGTACCTGGTGCTGCTCGAGCACCTCGATGAGCTCGGTGAAAGCCCGCGGGTCGGTCTCCACCTGCGTCGTGGTGCCGGGGATGACCGTGCCCAGGACCTCGAGGTCGTAGCGGGCGGCGAGGTAGCCGAGCGCCTCGTGGTTGGTGACCAGGATCCGGCGGTCGGCCGGCACCGCCTCGAAGGCGGCCGCCAGCTCCCCGTCGATCCGCCGCAGCTCGTCGGCGTAGGTGGCGGCGCGCCGTTCCCACTCGGCCGCGTCGACCTGCGGCGCCACCTCGGCGAGCTGGGCACCGAGCAGCTCCACCCCGCGCGCCATCCGGTCCGGGTCGAACCAGACGTGCGGATCCTCGGGACCGTGGTCGTGGCCCGCGTGGTCGCCGTCGTCCGCGTGGTCGTGGCCGTCGTCGGTGTCGTCCGCGTGGTCGTGGTCGTGGTCGTCGTGGGTGTCGGCGTCCTCGCCGAACGCGAGCGGGTCGAGTCGCGGCGCCATCTCGAACACGGCCACGCCGACCTCCTCCGCGGCCTCGAGCGCGTCGAGGAGGGGCTCCTCGAGGCGGAGACCGTTGGCGACCACGAGGTCGGCGTCCTGGAGCGCGGCCGCGTCGCGCGCGGAGGGTGCGTAGCCGTGGGGGTCGACCCCCGGGCCCATCAGCACGACGACCTCACCGTCGTCGCCGACCAGTTCACCGACGATGTCGCCGAGGATGGACGTGGTCGCGACCACGCGGACCGGCCCCTCGGTCGACGAGGCGGTAGCTGCCTCACCGCTCCGCTCCTCGCCGCCATCGTCGCCACCCTCGCCAACCCCGCACGAAGCGAGCACGAGCGCCGCCGTGAGCACGGGCGGGAGGGTTCGCAGCCAGGAGCGCATCTCGCACAACCGCTCGTTCGGGTACGTTCGGGGACGTTCCAACAGACGTTATAGGAACCATTCCGACATCGCCAGTTCGGCTGTCGACGCGGAGGAGCCTCGCCGTGCCGTCCCGGTCCACACCCGCGGTCGCTTCCGGGCCACCCGTCGACCCCGTCATCGAGGTCGACGGTCTGACCGTCGCGTACGGCGCCCACACCGCGATCCGCGACCTCCACCTCGAGGTCCCCGCCGGGCAGGTCACGGCGGTCATCGGGCCGAACGGGTCGGGCAAGTCCACGTTGCTCGCGACCTTCTCCGGGCTCGTGGAACCGACCGACGGCACCGTGTCGGTGTTCGGCCGTCGTCCGCACCTCGAGCACCGCCGGGTCGCGCACGTGCTGCAGACCACCAGCGCCAACCCGTCGGTACCGCTGACGGTGCGCGAGACCGTCCGCATGGGCGCCTACGGCCACCGCGGGTGGGTCCGACGGCTACGCGACAGCGACCGCGCGGCGGTCGAGGCGGCCATCGATCGGCTCCAGGTCCGCGACCTCGCGAACCGGCAGCTCGTGGAGCTGTCCGGCGGGCAGCGCCAACGGGCCTACGTCGCGCAGGGGCTGGCGCAGCGGGCGGAGATCCTCCTGCTCGACGAACCCATCACCGGGCTCGACCTCGTGACCCAGGAGATCATCGCCGACGTCGTTCGGACCGAGGCTGCGGCCGGGCGGACGGTCGTGCTCACCACCCACGACGTCGGGACGGCGAGCTTGGCGGACCAGGTGGTGCTGCTCAACACCACGCTCGTGGCCCGAGGGACGCCCGCGGAGGTGCTGCGCCCCGACGTGCTGGCACAGGCGTACGGCGAGCACGCCCACGTGCTCGACGACGGCACGCTGGTGCTCGACGAGTCACACCACCACGACCACCGCCACCACGACCAGCTGTGAGCCACCCGCGGAAGCTGGCCCCTGGCAGCCAGCTTCCGGCACCCCGCGCCGCAGCGGTCAGGCGTCGGCGGGCGGTTCGCCGCTGTCGATGTGCCCGAGCTGGCGGCCGCCGAGCACGTGCAGGTGCAGGTGGGGGATCGCCTGGCCGCCGAGCGTCCCGACGTTCGTCGCGATGCGGTACCCGTCGGCGGTGTCACCCTCCTCGGCGACGGTCCGGGCGAGACGGAACGCCGTGCTCAGCAGGTCGGCGTGGTCGTCGGTGAGCTCGTGCGCCGACTCGAGGTGCTCCTCGGAGATGACCAGCACGTGGAACGGCGCCCGTGGGAAGATGTCGCGGATCGCGATCACGCCGTCGTCGCGGCCGACCACCTCGGCGGGTTCGTCCCCCGCCACGATCCGGCAGAACAGGCAGTCGCTGGTCACCTCGCTCCCTCTCATCGGCTCCGCGCCAGGCTAGTCGCCGTGCCAGAGACCCTCGGTCCCGACCACGCCCGAACAGCGCTGGTGACCCGCCGGGCCCGGCCCGTCAGGCGTCCCGGACCGCTCAGCTGACGGCCGCCGGACGCCGAACCTCCACGGTCCGCCCATCCGGCGAGGCCCTGACGAGCAGCAACGTGGGACCGTCGGTGGGGCCGACGCCGGCCGAGACGACGACCGGGTCCTCCTCCGGCGGACACAGCCCCGCGGGACCGATGTCATCGATGCAATCGGCGTTCGTGGGATCGGGCTCTGGGCCAGGCTCGCCGCAGTCCTGTGGTCCCTCGACCGCACAGAGGAACACCTCGCCGTCGACGAGGGCGATCTCCATCCGCACCCACCGCCAGATGGGCTCCGAGCCCGACCAGGCGAGACGGCCGTGCTCGAGCACGTTCGTCCGCTCCCCCGGCAGGTGCCGGACGAGTTCGCGTGTGGTGCAGGCAGGTCCGATCGTCGCGGGCCCGACGAGGTTGCTGCCCGTCCACGACCACTCGGGCTCGAGCTCGCCGGTGACACGGACGCTCTGGAGCTCGCCCTGGGTCACGATCTCAGCCGGGTAGCGCCCGAGGTCCGTCCACGCGCCTCCCCCACGCGCTCGCTTGGCGGGCCCCCACCGGATCCCGGTGTCGTCGAGGAAGGCACCGCTCGTCGCGCACCACCCGACGAGGGATGACTCCTGCGCCGGCGAGGTCGCATCGAGGACGTGCACCCCACCCTCCTCGTCCCGCGCTACGAACACGGGGTGCCGCGCCGAGCCGTACCACTCGGCGAACACCTCACCCGGCTCCGGCAGCGGCAGCAGCCTCGGTGCGGCCGGGAGCACGTACCCCCGGTCGACCTCGGGCGAGGCGTCCCAGGTCAGGAGGCCCGGCCGCAGCACCACCACCCCCTCGTCGGTGCGTCGTACGAGGCCGCCCGTGGTCCCGCCGGCGGCCACGTCGTCACCTTCGATCCCGGCCAGGTCGGCCAGCCGTGGGGACTCCTGGGAGCAGGGACCATCCGCGTCGCACGCACGGGGGTCCCCCGGAGCGCCGCCGGTGCGGATGACGGCCCACACCCAGCGGTCGGCCGGGATCGCGGTGCCATCGAGGAGGGGCAGGTGCTCCGGGGTCACGTGCCCCACCGCGACGGATGGCTCGTCCGCATCGTCGTATCCATCGGCGCAGTTCGGTCCCCGCTGCGGTTGCTGCGCCCGCTGATCCGTGCGCGACCGAGTGGCGATCACTTCGCCCGTGACCCGGACGGTGCGTCCGTCGTGGGCGAGCTCCGCGACGTGGTCGGGCAGCGCGAACGGCGCCGGTCCGCCCGTGTAGTCCCCCCAGGCGTTGAACCGGCTGCCGTGGTAGGGATCCTCGAACCAGCCGCTCGATGGGCACCACGTGACGAGCTTGCCCCTCCAGCCCCACTCGTGGGGGTTGCGAGCACCGACGACGCGGACGTCGCCTGCCTCAGGGTGGGAGACGAACACGGGGGTGCCGTCGGCGAGGTAGGCGGGGATGGCCTCGCCGACGGGCGGGACGGGCAGCACCCCATCCTCGGCGACCGGTTCGGCCACGAGGTCCGCGAGGTCGGGGACGGCCGCCTCGATGGTCGGCGTCGCCGGTCGGGTGAGCTGCCCGACGACGGCCACGACGACGAGGACGAGGCACGCGGTCCCGAGCGCGGCCAGCAGCGGACGACCCGCGACCCGCCGCTCGCGCGGTGAGCTCGCCGCGGCCGTGGGGAGCGCGAGGTGGCGTGCTCGCGCAGCGGCCTCGGTGCGGGCGGCCTCCCCGGCGCGTCGGCCACGGTCCTCGACGTCGA
>CAYSTY010000074.1:0-8994 GCA_964433685.1 uncultured Actinomycetota bacterium
TCGTCGACGAAGATGATCGCGGGGGCGTTCTCCTTGGCCTGCTCGAACAGGTCCCGGACGCGCGAGGCGCCGACCCCGACGAACATCTCGACGAAGTCGGACCCGGAGATCGAGAAGAACGGCACGCCGGCCTCACCGGCGACGGCGCGGGCGAGCAGGGTCTTACCGGTACCCGGGGGGCCGTAGAGCAGGGCGCCCTTGGGGATCTTGGCGCCCATGGCCTGGAACTTCTGCGGGTTCGAGAGGAACTCCTTGATCTCGCGCAGTTCCTCGACGGCTTCCTCGGCGCCGGCCACGTCGGCGAAGGTCACCTTCGGCGCGTCCTTGGAGACCATCTTGGCCTTGGACTTGCCGAACTGCATGACCCGGCCGCCACCGCCCTGCATGTTGTTCATCAGCAGGAAGAAGATCCCGAGGATGAGGATGAACGGCAGGACGGTCGCCAGGATCGAGGTGAGCGCACCCGGCGCCTCGGCGTTGAAGGCGGTCCGCATGCGACCGGCTTCGATCCAGTCACCGATCTGGTCGCCGACGATGTCGGGGTCGTAGACCACGCGGAAGGGCGTCGGCTGACCGTCGACGACCCGCTCGCCCTCCATCGAGTTGGAACGGCTACCGATCGTGGTGACCTCGAGCTCCTGACCCTGGAGCTGACCGTCCTCGACGGCGGCGGCGAACTCGGTCCAGTTGAGCTCGTCGGGAGCGTTGGCGTTGCTGAGGAAGCTCATCGCCAGCCACAGCGCCAGGGCGATCGCGATGATCCACGGGATCGGACCGCGGAGGAGCCGCTGACCGGGCTTCATCTGGGTGCCACCTTCGACGTCGCGGGAGGCCGGGGAGGAGGAGCAACGGGGGCAACCAGCACCTCGGCCGCCGACACACGCGGGCTCAGCGAGCCCTCACGTGGAAGGTTCGATGCTACCAGCGGGGTGGCCGGGTCGATCGGGGCCGAGGCGACGGCGCGCAGGTCCGTTCCACCGTCCGCGGCGCGGTGGGTCACCCGCCGTAGACCTCGGGCGACAGCGTCGCGATGCAGGGCAGGTTGCGGTAGCGCTCGGCGAAGTCGAGGCCGTAGCCCACGACGAACACGTCGGGGACCTCGAAGCCCACGTACCGGACCGGCAGGTCGACCTCACGGCGCGACGGCTTGGTCAGCAGCGTCAGCACCTCGAGCGAGGCGGGCTTGCGCGAGCGCAGGTTCTTGACCAGGTAGTCGAGGGTCAACCCGGAGTCGACGATGTCCTCGACGATGATGACGTCCCGGCCCTCGATGTCGGTGTCGAGGTCCTTGAGGATCCGCACCACACCGGACGACGAGGTGGCGGCGCCGTAGCTCGACACCGCCATGAAGTCGATGGCGACGGGGATCTCCAGGTGGCGCATCAGGTCCGCCATGACCAGCAGCGCGCCCTTGAGCACGCCGACGAGGAGCACCTCACGACCGGCGTAGTCGGCCGACACCCGCGCGCCGAGCTCGGCCACCTTCGCGTCGATGTCCTCGGCGGCGATCAGCACCGACTCGACCTGGTCGCGGTGGACGGCGGGGATGACGTCGAGTTCGGACATCGAGGCTCCGAGGTGGACCGTCGGGGGAGGGCGCACCCTAGACCGGCGGACGGGGTCCGAGCACCAGCTGCACGGCGGGCGCGGCGCGGCCGGCGGCGAGCAGCTCGGCGTCCGCGGCGATCGCCGGGACCCACACGACCCGGTCGCCGTCGACCACGACCGGCCACCGGTCGCGGAGTGGACGGGGCAGACGCGCGTCGACCATCAGGTCGGCGACGCGGGCGGTGCCGGCACCGGTCCGGCAACGGTCCCCCGGCCGGCGGTGGCGCACCGTGAACACCCGGTCGGCGGCGGGCAGCGCGAGGGTGCACCGGTCCGCCGATCCGCCCGGCGGCACGAGCAGCTCACCGGTCGCGGGGCGCGGCGGCGACCAGGCGCCGGTGAGTTCGAAGGCGATCTGGCCGGTGGGCGCACCGTCCTCGGAGGCCGCCGTCGGGGTGCGCGCGGTGATGGCGCCCCCGACCGGTGGCCAGTCGGTGACGCCGGGCACGGCGACGGTCACCGGGTCCGCCGGGGTGTGCACGGCCGGCGCGACGGCGTACCAACCGCCGCCGAAGGTGACCTGCAGCGCACCGTGACGCAGCTGCCGGCCGGGCCGCAGCGCCTCGACGGCGGCGACGACCGCCGAGGCAGGTGGGTGGTCGTCGGGTTCGGCGGTGACCAGCAGCAGACGCCAGACCCGGCGTCGCACCGCCCGTGGGAGCTGCCCCAGCGCATCGGCACGCAGCGACGCGACCTCGCCCGTCCTGACGACGAGGTCGTCGCGGGCCGCGGCGGCGAGGTCGCCGAGCGCATCCTCGTCGTCGGCAGCCAGCGCGGTCAGCCGTCCGAGCGCCCCCACCGGGTCGGCAGCCACCTGCTCCAGGGCCGGTAGCACCCGCTGCCGCACGGCGACCCGCCGCACGGCCGGGTCGGCGTTCATCGGGTCCTCGGCCGTCGGCAGCCCTTCGAACGCGACGAACCGGTGCACGTCGCTGCGGCGCAGGCCCAGCAGCGGCCGTGCCAGGTCCCCGCGGTCGGGTCGCATCGCCGCCAGCCCGCTCACCCCGGTGCCGCGGGCGATGCGCAGCAGCGCGGTCTCCGCCTGGTCGTCGGCGGTGTGACCGACGAGCACGCGGACCGCACCGACCCGCGCCGCCACCTCGCGCAACGCGCCGTACCTCGCCGTCCGAGCGGCTGCCTCGATGCCTCCACCCCGCCGCTCGACCCGGACGTTGACGACCTCGAGGGGGGCACCGAGGTAGGCGGCGTGGCGTTCGACCACCGCGACGTCCTCACGGTCGTCGCGCAGCCCGTGCCGGACGTGCACGAGCGTGAGCTGCAGGTCGGGACGCGCCTCGTCGACGAGGTAGGCGAGCGCGGTCGAGTCCGGACCTCCCGAGCACGCCACGACCACCGCGGCGTCCGCGGGAACCGCGCCGAGCGCGCTCGCCACGGCCGCGACCAGACCGTCGCGGTCGAGCCCCGCGGGGCGGGGGCCGGGCCGCCCGGTCACGCGTCCGCGGCGCCCACGCGGGACAGCCAGGCCTCCGGGTCGGCGATCTCCTCACCGCGCGGGAGGTGCTCGGGACGCTCGAAGGCGCGGTTGAGTCCGTCGACGCCCGCGCGAGCGAGGACCCCGTCCACGAAGCTCTCCCCCTCGGCGTACTGGCGACGCTTCATCTCCATGCCACCGATGACGTTGAGCAGACGCGCGGTGACGTCGCCCCGCCGGCTGGCGAGGTGCGCGCGCACACCGTCGGGGTCGGCGACGAGGTCGGCCGTGGCCCCGAACATCGCCGCGTTGCCGTGCCCCTCGAGCAGGCTCATCAGCCCCTGCGCCTCGTCGAGCACCTCGACCTGGTCGGGGGTCAGCACCACCTCGAGCAGCGGCTGCGGGGAACCGGTCTCGAGCACCTTCGCGACGGCGCCGGGCAGGTCGGCGGCGATCTCGGTGATGGCCGTCGGGGACACCCGGGCCCCGGCGAGGTAGCGGTCGAGCAGACCCTGCAGGTGGGGGCCGAGCCAGGGGGAGCCGTCGAACTGGAGCCGGTGGGTGACCTCGTGGAGCAGCACGGTGCGGCGCACGTCCTCGGCGAGGTCGGCCCGGTCCTCCCCGAGCGCGAGCACGTTCGGTCCGACGACCAGCAGTTCGCCGGTGGCGCCGCCGACCACGCGCGAGCCGAGCGGGAGCACGAACTGCCCGAGGACGCGGGTCGACAGCAGCCCGAACAGCGCCCCGAGCTGGACGCCGAGGACCCGGGAGGTCACCGCGCGCCGCGGGCCGATGCGTTCGCGGAGGGGTTCGAAGGCGCCCCGGAGACCGGCGAGGTTGGCGCGCACCCACCCGATCCGTCCGACCACCCGCACCGTGGTCGCCGGCAGGTCGCGGCCGAGCCCCGACCAGGTCCGCGCGGCCGCGTCGATGGCGGGCAGGTCGGCGGCGACATCGGCACGCAGCCGGGCGGCGGCCGCGGGGTCGTCACGACGACCGATCACGACCAAGCGGGCCGCCGAGACGGCGACACGCTCGTCGATCAGCGGGGGTCCGGTCCGGTCGTGCACTCGGGTGCCGTCCTGTCGTCGGTCGACGGCCCCTCGCGGCCGCTCACGCCGCCTGCTGGTCCCGGTCGGGCCGCCGCACGAGGACGTACCACAGGCCGGCACCCACCACCAGACCGATGACCCCGACGACCAGCAGGATGAACGAGGCGGCCCAGGTGAACTGGACCTCCGGGTCCTCGTAGCCCGCGAGCGACCGGGCGGGGTTGTCGAGCTGGTCCCGGGGTTGCGGTTCGGGTCCGACCGGCTCGCCGGCATCGGCGGCGAGGATGACCGTGTCCGCAGGCGACGGTGCGACGTCCGCGGCGGCCGCGGTGGGCGCGGCGAGGAGGGCCAACGCGAGCAGCAGGGGCGCGAGGAGGCGGCGCATCGGTGTTGCTCCAGCTCTCGGAGGGACGGACGGCACGGCCACGAGCTGCGTGGCAGCCACCAGGCGGACCGGGTTCCGACGTCGGAGGCGTCGACCCGGCACCTCGGGCCGCGGGAGCCTACCCCAGCTCGGTGGCCGGCTCCGAAGCGGGAGGAGGCAGGACGGGCAGCAGCGACGGGGTCCCGCGACCGGTGACCGCCGACAGCTCGGCGACGAGCGCATCTGCCAGTTCGTCGAGCGGTGCGGGCAGCGCGGGGAGGCCGGCACCGTGCGTCGTCGGCGCCTCGGCACGGGGCCCGGGCCGAGCGGGGCCGTCACCACCGCCGGTCGCACCGTCGACGAGCCGGCCGACGAGGTCCCCGAGCGCGGACCGCGGACCGTCGGTGGGGCCGCTGCCGGGTGCGGTGCCCGGCGGCGGTGGCGGCGTACCAGCCGCGACCGGGTCGTCGTCCACCTCCGGGTCGGACCCCGCAGGTGCGGGGCCGGCCGGTTCGGCTCCCGAGGTCGGACCGCTCCCCGACGCCAGCCGCGCCGGGCGGGGGTCCTGCGACGCCGTACCGGACGGCGGCGGCAGGGTGTCCGACGACGACGGTCGCAGCGCCGCGGCCCCGGCGGACGGCTGCCTCGCGGCGCCCGTCCCGTCCACCTCGTCCGGCGGCGGGAACCGGACCGTCGCGGCGGCGGACGCCACCTCGGCCGTGGGAGCGACCGACGCATCGTGCGCGGCACCAGCCAACGTGGCCGCGCGATCGGGGGGAGGCGCAACCACGACGGCGGTCGCGATCAGGAGGGCCGCCGCGGCGCCGACGAGCGGTGCGGTCGTACGCCGCCACGCGCCGGGGGTCCGCGCCCCTACGGCGGCAACCGCGGGCCGTGGCTCGGTGTCGGGACCCGGTTGCGCCGCGGGGGTGACCCGTGCCGCCGCCTCCCGGGTGGCGATGGCGCGCGCCACGGCCCGTCCGACCTGGTCCTCGAGCGCGGCGAGCAGCATCTGGTGGTCGTCCAGCGCCTCCCGGGCCGCCGCCTCGTCCCCCGCCGCCAGGGCGGCGTCGCTGCGCAGCAGCGCCGCCTCCCACGCCAGCCGCGACGCGGCCAGCTGCTCGTGCAGCGCGGTCGCGAGCTCGCGCGCCGCGGGCGACGGTCGCCCGTCGGGGGCGGTGCGGTCGCTCATCGGGCGGGGCTCCTGGACGGACACCGCACGCGGGTGCCTCGTGCCGGAGGGGTTCGCCGCGGCCGCCCCCGGTTCCTCCCCGACCTCCCTCCGACCGGGTCCGCACCGGCGACGACCGGTGGCCACCGGTGGACCGGTCGGCCGGACGCGGGGCCCACGGGCGGCCGAACCGGTAGGTGTAACGGCCATGACGACACGAACCGCCACCCTCCTCGACCTCGACGGCACGCTCGTCGATTCGGTCTACCACCACGTCCTCGCCTGGCAGGACGCGCTCCGCGAGGCCGGGCACGTCGTGGCCGCGACGCGTATCCACACCGGGATCGGCATGGGCAGCGACCGCCTGCTGCCGTGGCTGCTCGGCGGGCACGTCGACGACGCGGACGCGATCAGCGACGGACACGAGGAGCGGTTCCTCGCACGCGCGGAGGACCTGCGCCCGACCCGTGGTGCGCGTGAACTGCTCGATGACCTGCGCACCCGCGAGGTGCCGTTCGTCATCGCCACCTCGGCCGGGGAGGCCGAACGCGAGGTGCTGCTCGAGGTGCTCGGGGAGCCCGACCTGCCGCTGGCCGGGGCTGGCGGCGGCAACGACAGCAAACCGTCGCCGGACATCCTCCTGGCGGCGTGCGCGGAGCTCGGTGTGACGCCGGACCAGGCGATGCTCGTCGGCGACGCCCCGTGGGACGCCGCGGCCGCGGTCCGCGCCGGGGTCCACGCGATCGGTGTCCGGTGCGGGGGGTTCCCGGACGCGGACCTGCGCGAGGCGGGCTGTCAGCGCATCGCCGACGACCCCGCGGACCTCATCGGCCAGCTGTGACTCGCCGCGCGGCGCGACGCGCCCGCCCCGCGGCGCGCCGCGACGCGCGCGATCAGCGGGCGGGTCGTGGGGTCAGGACCGCGACCGGCACGCTCACCTCGTGGGCACCGGTGTCGAGGGTGACGATGCGTCGCCCCGGCTGGACCGCGTCCCGTGGTGGTCCGGTGACCTCGCTGAACGCGTCGAGGTCCGGGCCCACGAACGCCAGACCCCCGAACCGCGCCGGGCCGTCGCCGGTGGGCTCGACCGGGCCGATCAGCTCGAGGACGCAGGTCCCGAGCAGGAAGAAGCGGTAGCGCACGCCGTCGTCGCCCCGCGCGCCGTCCACGGTGCGCCGCGGTGACAGCCCGAGATGGGCCAACGCGCGGGTGGTGCGCCCCACGTCCGGGGTCGTGACGACCAGGTGGTCGAGGGCGGCGACGGCGTACCCCCGTCCCGTGGCGCCGTCGCCCGCGACGGGAGCGGTGGTCGCCACGGCGAGGCGCAGCCCGTCGACCTCGCCGGGGGGCGTCGGGTCGAGCTCCCAACCGAGCACCCCGCGGTCGCCCCCCGCCCCGGCGAGCCGGATGGTGACGCCGCCGACGGTGAGCCGGTCGCCGGTGACCGGCAGGCCGAGGGCCGCCCAGCTCGCAGGCTCGTCGCCCACGACCAGCCCGACCAGGTGTGCTGCTGCGTCCACGGGGCACCTCGTCGATCGCCGGCCTGCGGTCCCGGCCGCCGTGTCGGCGGTCGGTCTCATCAGGGCGTACGGACGCCAGCGTAGGAGCGGTCAGCCCTTGAAGGTGGAGGGGCCCGCGTCACCGAAGGGGTCGTCACGCTCGCGGACGGCCTCCCGGAACCCCGCCTCCGCGGCCCGTCGCTGGAAGGCGTACCCCTCGGCGGTGTGGCGGGCCATCCCGTCGAACAACGTCCCCAGCAGCTGCGTGCTGTGCAGCCCCTGGCTCGCGGTCGACTGGTTGATCAGCTGCTTCATCATCGCGAGCTGGTTCCACGGCATCCGGGCGATGCGTCCGACCAGCACCTCGGTCCGCTCGTCGAGCTCGGCCGCCGGCGGCGCTTCGATCGCCAGTCCCCATTCGAGCGCCTCGGCACCCGACAGACAGTCCCCGGTGAACAGCAGGCGCTTGGCACGCTGCGGACCGAGCCTGGCGGCCCACATCGCCGAGGTCGGCGACCCCCACACTCGCGCCGGCGGGTAGCCGATCTTGGCGTCGTCGGCGATGACGAGCAGGTCGCTGCACAACGCCAGATCGGTGCCCCCTGCGACGCAGAACCCGTGGACCTTGCAGACCACCGGGGTCGAGGCGTGGAACAGCGTCATGAACGCGCGCACGTTCCGGCTCATCATCGCGTGGTCGACCATCGGGTCCCACGTGCCGTCGGGGTCGTGGTTGGCGGCGATCACCGCCGGGTCGAGCGGGGAGCCGGCCGGTGGCGCGAGGGACGTCTCGCCGAAGCGACCGAGTCCCTCGGCGGAGTCGACCAGGTCGTAGCCCCCGCAGAACCCCTTGCCGTTCCCGCTCAGGAGGATGACGTGCACCGCCGGGTCGAGGTCGGCGCGTTCGACGCAGGCGGCGAGCTCGGCGATCAGCAGCGGGGTCAGCCCGTTGCCGCGATCCGGCCGGTCGAGGGTGATGCGCGCCACCCGGTCGGCGACCTCGTAGGTCACGGTCCGCAGCTCGTCCACAACCGGCTCCTGTCGCACGTCGACCTCCCGCGAGTCGGGGCCGGCCGACGCTAGTCCCCGGTCCGAGGTCCCCCCGCCTCGGGACCGCTGCCCGCCGACGCGGGCCCAGCGGCCCTAGCGCCGATCGGGTCCCCGCGGCACGGTCACGGCACCGGCCATCCCGCCGATCCCGACAGGAGGGCCACCGTGGACCGTCCGCTGCACGTGCACACCGATGTCGACGTCCGCTTCGACGACGCCATCGAGCTGTTGGTCACCGCGCCCGGCAGCCTCCTCCAGGACGCGTCGAACGTGTCGGCGGGTGACGACGAGGAGGTCATCGCGGCGCTCCACGCGCGCATCGCCGGTGTCCGGTTCAGCCGGGACGTGGTCATCGAGGTGGGTACCCCGCGTCACGTCGAAGCCATGCGGACCGTGCTGCCGCTGCGGTGGCAGGCCGAGAGCGGTGACGCGCTGTTCCCCACCGTCGAGGCCCAGCTCGAGATCGCCGCGCTGTCGATGTACCCGCCTCGGGTGCAGCTCACGCTCGACGGCTCCTACGACCCGCCGTTCGGCGCCGCCGGCGACGTGATCGACCGCGTGCTCGTGCACCGGCTGGCCACGAACGTGGTCGAGGACTTCGTCCGCGAGGTGGCCGTCCGGCTCGAGCGGGTCGCGGCCGAGGCGCCGCTGACCAGCAAGATCTGATCCTCAGCCGAGCAGGGTGCGGACGTCGAACGCCGCGGCGACCGTCAGCAGCGCGAGCACGACGACGATGAACGCGGTGTAGGCCCAGCGACGGGCCCAGTTCGCCAGCCACACCCGGCGCAGGCTCACGACGGCCATCACGCCGGCCACGA
>CAYSTY010000075.1:0-8914 GCA_964433685.1 uncultured Actinomycetota bacterium
TGGCGCACGGTCGCCGCGTTCCCCGCCGTGGTCGTGGCCGTGATCGGCAGCGCGCAGGTGCGGGGACGGCTGGACATCGGTCTCGTCGCCACCGTCGGCACCTCCCCGATGTGGACCGACCCACTGCTCGTGGGCCTCCTGGCCCTCACCCTCGGCGGGCTGGCAGCCGAGCTGCACCACCTGCGGCGCGTGCCGGCCGGTGCACGCAGCGCCGACCTGCGTCCCCGCGACGTGACCAGCCTGCGCCGTCCGCGCAGCGGCCTCCGGCGCCGCTGCCTCGCCGTCCTGCTCGCAGCGGCCGTGGTCGCACACGTCGCGTGGGTGGTGCCGGGCCACGCGCCGGGGAGCGCGTCGGCGCTGGTCCTGGCCGGTGCCGTGTTGGCCTTGGCCGAGGTGGTGGAGCGACGCATCGCGGTCCGACCACGCCCGGCGCTCCCGTCCGAGCTCACCGCCGCGGACGACGCGGTCCGTCGTGCCGCCGTGCGGTCCGTCGACGACACCGCCTCCGCGGCGGCGCTCCTGCTGCTCGGTTGGAGCTCGCAGGGGGTGCTCGCCCTGCTCCCCGACCGTGCGCCCTACCCGCCGATCCACCTCGCGGTCTCGCTGGCGGTCCTCGGGTCCTCGCTGTGGTGGGCCTGGCGCAGCGCTCCGCGTCGGCTCCTGCCGGCCGACCCGACACCGCGCACGCTGAGCGACGTCGGGACGTCCGGTCCGTGATCGTCCACGTCGACCCGGCCGACCCGACGCCCGTCTACGAGCAGCTGCGGGCCCAGATCGCGACGATGGTCGCGGTCGGGACGCTCACCGACGGGACGCAGCTGCCCACGATCCGTCAGCTCGCCTCGGACCTGGGCCTGGCCAAGGGCACGGTCGCCAAGGCCTACGAGGCGCTGCTCCGCGACGGTGTCGTCGACGCCGCCGGACGGCGCGGCACCGTGGTCCGGCGGACGGCGGTGGAAGCCAGCGACGACGGCGAGGTCGCCCGTGACGCCGCGGCGGCGGGCCGGGCCTTCGCGGTGGCCCTCCACCAGCTCGGCCTCGACCGCGACGCCGCCCACGCGGTCGTCGACACGGCGTTCGACGAGCTCGGCTGAACCCCCGGCCGAGCCCCGCTGACGGCGATCAATCGAGCGCGGCCTGCATGGCCAGGAGCTTGAGGCGGGTCTCCTCGAGCTCGTCCTCCGGCAGGGAGTCGGCGACGATCCCGACGCCGGCGAACAGCCGGGCGCGGGCCCCGGTGAGCTCGGCGCAGCGCAGCGCGATGCCCCACTCGCCGTCGCCGGCCGCGTCGACCCACCCGACGGGCGCGGCGTAGCGGCCGCGGTCCATCCCCTCGAGCTCGGCGATGACCTCGAGCGCACGGTCGCGGGGTGTGCCGCCCACGGCCGCCGTCGGGTGGAGCTCGGCGACCACCTCCAGCACGGAGGCGGGGACGTCGAGGTGTCCCGAGAACAGCGTCGCGAGGTGCTGGACGTTGTCGAGCCGCAGCAGTCGGGGTTCGGCGTCGTGGACCAGGTCGGCGCAGCGCGGGGCGAGGACCTCGCGCACCGAGTCGGCGGCGAGCTGGTGCTCGTAGCGGTCCTTGGCCGAGGCCAGGAGGGCGGCGCCCAGCGCAGCGTCGTCGGCCTCGTCCTCCGCACGGCCGGTCGTGCCCGCCAGCACCCGGGACACGACCCGGTCGCCGTCGCGGGCGAGCAGCAGCTCGGGTGTCGCGCCGACGAGACCCTCGACCACGAACGTGTGGCAGCTCGGGAACCGTCGCGTGAGGCGACGGGCGAGGTCGAGCGGGTCGAACGGCTCCTGCGACCACACGGCGTGGTCACGGGCCAGCACGACCTTGTCGAGCTCGCCCCCACCCAGCCGGTCGACGGCCTCCGCGACCGCTTCGAGCCAACGCAGATCCGGCTTGGACGACCCCGCGAAACGCGGACGGTCGCGTGGCGGCGCGACGGGCGGCGAGGTCGCCGGACCGGGTGCCGGTGCGGCCCCGTCGGGGTCGATGCGCGTCAGCCAGGTCGCACCGTCCCGGCGTCCGACCACGACGCGGGGGACGATCAGCGCCGATCCCGGCGCATCGTCGGTGAAGGTGAACGCACCGAACGCGACCAGGCCGCTGCCCGGGGACCCGACCGCATCGTCGACGTCCGCGTCCGCGACGAGGGCGGTGAGCGCTGCCTCGGCGCGGGCGAAGCGGTCCACCCCGGGGCCGGGATCGAGCCGCGCGGCCACACCCCAGCCGACCAGGCCCTCGCCGCGCCGGACCCACGCCACGGCGTCCGCGCCGTCCGGCGCCAGATCGAGCAGCGGAGGGTCGTCGTCGAGCGGCCGCGTGGTCACGTGCAAGCTCACGCGCCACCGCCGAGCTCGCGTGCGACCCGTTCGGCGGCGGCCGCGAGCAGCCGTCGTCGGGTGTGGTGGGCGACCAGCCGCTCGGTCGCGGGGAGCATGACGCGGTAGGCGGTGACCAGGCGGTCGGTGGCCTCGGCCTCGTCGTCGACGGTCCCGCGGACCGGATCGCGCACGAAGCGCAGGAAGGCGTCCACGGCGTGGTCGGCGATGTCACGGACGGCCGCGTCGGTGCGCCGGCCGATGTCGAGCAGCTCGCCGAGCGGGAGCCCCGCATCGACCAGCGCCAGCCCGCCACGGACCGCCTCGGCGTCCGCGCGCGAGAACCGCGCCACACCGTCGGCGTCGACGTG
Organism: uncultured Actinomycetota bacterium; assembly: GCA_964433685.1. Taxonomy (GTDB): domain Bacteria; phylum Actinomycetota; class Nitriliruptoria; order Nitriliruptorales; family Nitriliruptoraceae; genus Nitriliruptor. The sequence continues at coordinate 2,700 of CAYSTY010000075.1, forward strand.
GTGGGGCAACAGCAGGCCCGCCCGCGCGATGGACTCCAGCAGCGCCCGGGTCGCACCGACCTCGACGGCCAGCGCATCGAGGTCGAACGGCGCCTCCTCGTCGTCGGTCACCGCGGCGGCGAGGGCGGCATCCGGACGCGACAGCGCACCGTCGGTGGACGACGGCGCAGGGTCGGAGGGCAGGTCGGGGGTGGGCACGCCGCGAGGCTACGGGACGTGACCGGGCCCGGCCTCAGCGGCGGAACAGGCCCTTCTTGGCCTTCCTGCCGCCGCCGCTGCCACGCGCGGTGAAGGTCCCGTCGAACGGCGAGGTCACGGGACGCGCGGGCGCCTCCTCGACCACCTCCGCCGCCTGCGGGCTCACCGGCTGCTCGACCGGGATCTCGACGGTCGGTGCGGCGAGGTGCAGGTCGCGCGCGGACGGGTCGGCGGGACGCCGCGAGGCCACGGCTGCGGGCTCGGCCGACGGTGCGACGACCGGTTCGGCGATGACGGGGACCGGCGACGGAGCCGGTGCGGCTGGCGAGGCATCCGCGGCACGCGGCGCCGGCGTCGGGGACGCCTCGGCAGCGCGGTCGTCGAGGGACCCGAGCGCAGCCACGAGGCTGGCGAGCTCGTCGAGGTCGGTCGCCTCCTCGGGGGAGCTCGGCGGGGTGGGCGAGCCGGGCGTGACCGCCAACCGGGGGGTGTCCTCGGCCGGGGGGATCGCGTCGAGCGGCGCCACGGGGGTGGGGATCGGATGCGATGTGGTGACGGTCGGCACCGGGGGCGCGGGTGCGGGGGGTGCGGGCGCCGGGGGCGCGGGCGTGGGGGGCACGGGCGCCGGGGTCGCGGGCGTCGCTACCGGGGCCGGCGGCGGTGTGGTCGCGACGGGCGCGGACGTCGCGACGGGCGCGGGCGTCGCGGACGGGCCGTCGTTCACCTCGGTGGTCGGTTGCCCACCGCTGCCGAGGTCGCCGAGGTCGCCGAGGGCGTGCAGCTCGCGGAACACGTCGTCGTGCGCGGGGGGGATCGCGCCGGCGGGTCGTCGGTCGGCGACGGGGGTCGGCGGGCGCGCCACGCGCGGTGCGGTCACCAGCGGGACCGGTTCGGGGTCGACGTCGACGAGCCCGACCCAGGGCACCGGTTCGTCCGGGTGTCGCCCCCCGCTGCCGATCGCGGTGTCGAGCCGGGTGCCGTTGGCGCCCACCTCGTGCCCCTCGGGGCAGCGGCCGCTCGGGTCGACCAGGGCGGTGCTTCCGCAGGCGGTGCAGTGCGCGAAGGGCACGTCGTGTCTCCTCGGGGTCCTCGTGACCGCCCGTGCCACCACGCGCGCCGCAGGTCGCGGCGGGGCGGCGGTAGCCTCCGGGCGGCATCCCGTCCTCGGACCCATCGGCACGGGGCGCCCTCCTGTGTAGCGGTGTCCTCGCGGTCGTCCGCCGTCCGCACCGCACGTCAGCCCGGTAGCACCCTCGATCGGATGGTTGTCGTGACCGCGAACCGCCCCGAGCCGACCCTCCTGCCGGCCGCGGGCCGCGACGGCAAGGACGCCGCGCTCGTCCAGGCCATGTTCGACCGGGTGGCTCCGCGCTACGACGTGGCCAACGCGGCGATGAGCCTCGGCCAGGACGCCCACTGGCGTCGGGTCGTGGCCCGTGCCGCGCGACCCGACGACGCCGACGTGCTCGACGTCGCCGCCGGCCCGGGCAACGTCGCCACCGAACTGGTCGCCCACGGCGCCCGCTCCGTGGTCGCCCTCGACCTGTCCGAGCAGATGCTCCGGGTCGGGTACGAACGTGGCCACCGGGGCATCAGCTGGGTCAACGGCGACGCGCTCGCGCTGCCGTTCCCGGACGCGACCTTCGACGCCCTGACCATCTCGTTCGGGCTGCGCAACGTCCCCGATCCCGAGGCAGCCGCGCGGGAGTTCGCCCGCGTGCTGCGGCCGGGCGGACGCGTCGTGGTCTGCGAGTTCGCCGCGCCGACCTGGCGGCCGTTCCGCGAGGTCTACCGCCGCTACCTCGTGGGGGCGGTCCCGGCGCTGGCCCGGGTCGTGTCGTCCTCGCCGGAGGCGTACGTCTACCTCGCCAAGTCGATCCTGGCGTGGCCGGACCGCCGGACCGTCGCCGGTTGGTTCGAGGCCGCCGGCTTCGCCGAGCTGCAGGTCAAGGACCTCGCCGGTGGGATCGTGGCCGTCCACCGCGGGTTCCGCCGGTGACCTGGCGGTCGTCGGTCGTCCCCGGATCGACGCACGTGCACCCGGCACGTCTGCTGATGGTGCTGGCCGTCGTGCTCGCGCTGGCGGGGTGCCGTGAGGAGCGCGATCCGCGCGCCGAGCTGCAGGCCGCGGTGCTGAACACCGCCACCGAGGCGTTCACCTTCGACCTCGCCGCGCGGGCCGACCGGGCGGCGCTCGACCAGCTCGGTGACGATGCCGTCGCCGCCGCGGAGTTCCTCGCGGAGGCCAACGTCAGCGGCGCTCGCGACCCGGGCGGCCAGCTCCAGCTCAGCATCAGCCTGGGTGGCCCGGCGCCGCTGCTGGAGGTCATCGCCCTCGGGGACGGCGAGCTGCTGCTGCGGACCGGTCTCGGGGGGCTGCTCGGCCTCGAAGGTCGCGACCCCGGGGAGGCGCTCGCCCCGGCCCTCGAACGTGCCGGTGTCGGCGAGGCGGGGCGTGCGGCGCTCACGACCTCGTTCGTCGGCGGCTGGGTCGCGCTGACCGACGTGGGCGACCTCGGCGAGCTCCTGGGAGGGGCGGCGCAGGACGGCGGTGACGACGACGCCGCGCTGTTCGACCTCCGCGCGCTCGTGGGGGGCCTCGAGCTCACCGCGGTCCGCGACGCCGGCGAGGTCCGGCGCTTCGACGTCGGGGTCCCGGCCGCCGCGCTGTTCGGGCCGCTCGGCGTCGGCGGGGACCAGGTGCTGCCCGGCACCGTGGACGTGCGCGACGGGCGACTCAGCGAGGTCCGCGTCGAGCTCAGCGGCAGCGACCTCGCGGAGGTCGGCGACGACGCCGGGGGGACCGAGCTGGACGGTGCGGATGCAGCGCCCGGTTCGGACGACGCGGCGGGCGGGGTGGTCGAGCTGGTCCTGCAGGTGACCTCCGCACGCGGGGAGGGACCGCTCGTCGAACGACCGGACCCCGGCGCGTCCCTGACCGCCGCCGAGCTGCTCACCTTGGTGGAGCAGCTGCAGGTCGTGACCGGCGGCGGGGCTTCCAGCCCGAGTGGGTAGACTGGCCGGACGCTCGTGAAGGTTTTCACGAGCGGGTCGCGGCCCCGGGAGCACCTGCCTGCGGCCACCGTGCTGACCGTCCGACGGAACGACGAGGAGCTCGACGATGACCGCCCCGCTCGGCGAGGCGACGACGGCCGACGTCGTCGTGGCCGGTGCCGGCCCCGGCGGTGCGGCCGCGGCCGCGCACCTCGCGGCACGCGGCTACGACGTCCTGCTGCTCGAGAAGGACCGCTTCCCGCGCGACAAGGTCTGCGGCGACGGTCTCACCCCCCGGGTGGTGGGCGAACTGCTCGAGCTCGGGATGGTGGACGAGGCGCACGGGCGCCTGCCCGGCTGGGCGACCCAGAAGGGTCTGCGCATCCACGGCGGCCCCACCGCCATGGAGCTGCCGTGGCCGGAACTCGACGACTGGCCGTCCTGGGGCGCGACCGCGACCCGCAAGGTGTTCGACGAGGCCGTCGCCCGCCGTGCGGTCAGCTTCGGGGCGCAGCTCCACGAGGGCATCACCGTCACCGGCCCCACCTGGCGCGACGCGAGCCAGAGCCGCGTCGCCGGGGTGACCTGGCGCGACGAGGACGGCCGCGAGGGCACCGTCCGCGCCCCGATCGTCATCGCTGCGGACGGCGCATCGGGGGGCCTGAGCAAGCGGCTCGGGGTGACCCGCCGCACCGACCGGCCGATGGCCGTCGCCGCCCGCACCTACTACCGCTCGTCACGGTCGGACGACGAGTGGATCAGCTCGTTCCTCGACCTCACCGACGCCTCCGGTGATCTGCTGTCGGGCTACGGGTGGGTCTTCCCGCTCGACGACGGCACGATCAACGTCGGGCTCGGCCTGCTGTCGACCTCGAAGGACTTCCAGGCCGTCAGCTACAGGAAGCTGCTCGAGTCCTGGGCCGGTGGGATGGCCGCCGAGTGGGAGACCACCGAGGCCAACCGCACCGACACGATCCGGTCCGGTCCCATCCCGATGGGCTTCAACCGCACCCCGCTGCACCAGCGCGGCGTGCTGCTCGTCGGTGACAGCGGTGGCATGGTCAACCCCTTCAACGGTGAGGGCATCTCCTACGCCATGGAGGCGGCACGTCTGGCCGCCGACGTGATCGACACCGCGTTCACCACCAAGCGCACCGCCGACCTCGACGCCTACGACCGTGAGTTGCGCCAGCGCTGGGGCGGCTACTACACCCTCGGCAAGGTGTTCGCCGAGCTCGTCGGCCACCCCGCCGTGATGCACGTGTGCACGACCTACGGCATGCCGATCCGGCCCCTGATGGAGCTGGTGTTCAAGCTGATGGCGCACCTGACCGACCAGCGCCCCTCGGACACCAAGGACGTCATCGTCAACACCCTCTCGCGGCTCGCGCCCGCCGCGTAGTCCAGCTCGGCCCGACCGCACGGGGTCGGCGCCTTGCCACCCGTCACCGACCACCCCTACCGTCACACCCGACCTCGACACCGCGAGGAAGACGCCACCGATGCTGTCCGACTACCTGCCGGTCCTGCTCCTCGCGGGCATCTCGGTCGCGTTCGCGGCCGGGTCCCTGCTGGTCAGCTCCCTGGTCGGCCCGAGCCTGCCGAACCCGACCAAGCTCGGTGCCTACGAGTCGGGCAACGTGCCGCAGGCCAAGGTCCGCGGCTCGCGGTTCTCGGTCAAGTTCTACATGGTCGCGATGCTGTTCCTCATCTTCGACGTCGAGGCGGTGTTCCTCTACCCGTGGGCGGTCGTGTTCCGCTCCCTCGGCTGGTTCGGTCTGGCCCAGATGGGCATCTTCCTCGGCGTCCTCGGTGTCGCCTTCATCTACGAGATCGGTCGCGGAGGCCTCGAGTGGGACTAGAGAACAAGCTCCCCAACGGCGTCCTGTTGACGAACCTGGAACGGTTCATCAACTACTCGCGCTCCACGTCGATGTGGCCGGCCACCTTCGGCCTGGCCTGCTGCGCCATCGAGATGATGGCCGCCGGTGGTCCCCGCCACGACATCGGCCGCTTCGGCATGGAGGTGTTCCGCGCCTCGCCACGCCAGGCCGACCTGATGATCGTCGCCGGCCGCGTGAGCCAGAAGATGGCGCCGGTGCTGCGGCGCATCTACGACCAGATGTCGGAACCCAAGTGGGTCCTGTCGATGGGCGTGTGCGCCACCTCCGGCGGGATGTTCAACAACTACGCCCTGGTGCAGGGCGTCGACCACGTCGTCCCGGTCGACATGTACGTGCCGGGCTGCCCACCCCGCCCCGAGATGCTGCTCGACGGGATCCTGAAGCTGCGCGAGCAGGTCCGCACCTCCACCTTCCGTGAGCTGGCGGACCAGGCGTGAGCGAGCCGACCGCCACCCCGCGGACCGACGAGGTCGCCGACGTCCAGGTCGAGGCGCTCGACCACTCGCCGGCCACCGTCGCCGGCGTGAGCGGTGAGCCGCTGACCATCGACGAGCTCACCGCGCGCTTCCAGGGCCGTTTCCCCGACGCTCGTCCGCTCGTGTACCGCGGTGAGCTGACGCTGTTCGTCGCCCCGGACCAGGTCGCCGACGCGGTGGCCTTCTGCCGCGACGACGAGGAGCTCGCCTGCGAGCTGCTCGCCGACCTGTCGGCCGTGCACTGGCCCGCCGGCGAGCACGTGGTGGAGCGCCAGACCTCCACGACCGGTTGGCCCGAGTACCGCGTCTCCCGCGACGAGGGTGTGGTCGAGGTCCTCTACGTGCTGCGTTCGATCAGCCGCAACCACTGGTTGCGGCTGTCGGTCGCGGTCAGCGACGAGGAGGGTGCCTCGCAGCTGCCCACCGTGACCTCCCTGTTCCTGACGGCCAACTTCCACGAGCGTGAGGTCTTCGACATGTTCGGCGTCGTCTTCGACGGCCACCCGAACCTCGAACGGATCCTGATGCCCGAGGACTGGCTCGGGCACCCGCAGCGCAAGGACTACCCGCTCGGGGGCGTGGACATCTCCTACAAGAACGACAAGTTCATCCCGCCGCCGCACGAGCGCGACCTGCGGGAGAT
>CAYSTY010000076.1:0-8899 GCA_964433685.1 uncultured Actinomycetota bacterium
CCTTGATGGTGATGCCGCGCTCGCGCTCGATGTCCATCTTGTCGAGGTACTGCGCACGCATGTGGCGGGCGTCGACGAGCTCGGTGAGCTGGAGCATCCGGTCGGCCAGCGTCGACTTGCCGTGGTCGACGTGCGCCACGATGCAGAAGTTGCGGATGCGATCGACGGGGTAGGTCAACGGTCGCCTCGTGCGCGGGGCGCGGATAGGGGGCTCGTGCGCGGGGCGCGGTGCCACGGCGGGCACGGGGAGGTGCGAGGGTACCGGTCGCCCGATCGCGGCCCGGTCCGCTCGTCGCCGGGTCGGCGGTGGTGGTCGACCGGCGTGGCTGGGCCGCACGCCGCCGCCCGCCGGTGTGCGTCGACGGGTCGCGGCGAGGCACACTGTCGCCCTCCCCCCGAGCGTCTCCGCTCGCTCCCTCGACCTTCCGAGCTCGCCCGTGCCCGTCCGCGCCCGCTTCCGCCCCCACCCGCGAGGTTTCGGCTTCCTGACCCCCGTGGAGGCGGACGGCACCACGCCGACCGTCCTCCACGCCCCGGATCCGGACGGGGTGATGGGTGAACACGACGGCATCTTCGTGCCGCCCGCGGTCGCGCGGGAGCTGATCGCCGACGACCTCGTCGACGCCGAGGTCGAGGTCGACGCGAAGGGGGCGAGCGCCACCGAGGTCTCCCTCGTGGAGCGTCCCCGGCTGATGCTGGTCGGCACCGTGCAGCACGGACCCGGCGGTCTGGTCGTCGAGCCGGACCCGCAGCTGGCCTCCGGCAGCGTCAAGCTCGCCGCGGCCCCCGCCGCGAAGCTGCCGACCTCGGTGGGTCGCGTCGTGGTGGTGCTGCTGGCCCAGGACGAGTCGGGCGCCGCGCTCGCTCAGGCGCTGGTCGCGGGCCCGTTCGTGGTCGGCTCGCCGCAGGCGGTGCGTGCCAGCGCGTCGGTGATCGCGCTCGGTCGCGCCGCGCCGACGCTCATCCCGGGTGGTCCCGCCGGCGCCGGTCTCGACCCGATCGAGGCCAACGCGACCCACACCCGCCTCGTCGGCCACCTCGCCAACGGCGGTCGGGGCGCGGCCGCCGGGCTCGACACCGCCGGGTTCATCCCCGGCCCGGAAGCGCCGTGGGTGGATCGTCGCGACGAACCCTGCATCACCGTCGACAGCCCGAGCACCCGCGACCTCGACGACGCCGTCGGGGCGGTCTGGGACGGCTCGTCGGACGCGCCCGTCGCCGTCGCCGTGCACATCGCCGACGCCGGCCGCGCCATCGGCATCGACTCCCCCGCCGACCGGTACGCCCGCGTCGCCGGCGCCACCGCCTACCTCGCGGTGGGCGAGAACGCGCCCATGCTCGACCCGGCCCTGTCGGAGGACACCCTGAGCCTGCGCCCCGGTGAGGACCGGTTCGCGCTGTCGGTGCGCTTCACCGTCGGGCCGGAGGGGCAGCTCGGTGGCGTCGCCGTCGAGGTGTCCGCGGTCACCTCGCGTGCCCAGCTGACCTACGGAGCGGTCGACCGGTGGCTCGAGGGTGACGAGGACTCGGTCCGCGCCGAAGCCGGCCTCGCCGGCGGCGAGGTCGTCGAGGTCCTGCGTGGCGCCGTCGAGGCAGCCCGTCGGCTGGGTGTCGAGCGTGACGGCCGGTCCACCTTCGAGGACCTGTTCGCCTCGCCGGAGCTGACCCCCGCCATCGTCGGCGGCAAGCTGACGACCGTCGAGGCCGAGCCGCACGCGGCCGCCTACCGCTTCATCGAACGCCTGATGGTGGCGGCGAACGAGGCCGTCGCGTCGTGGCTGATCAGCCACGAGGTGCCGGCCCTCTACCGCGCCCACGTCGGGGTCGACCCCGAACGCGCCGAGCGGTTGCAGGCGGCCGCGGCAGCCGTCGGTGTCGAGCTGCCGGCCCTGGCCGCCGGGGACGAGGACGAGGTCAGCGCCGAGCTGATGACCGCGATCGAACAGCTGCGTGCCGAGGGGCGTGACGAGGATCACGACCTGCTCGTCGCGGCCGCGACCGGCTCCATCGCCCGCGCCACCTACGACCCCGACCCCTCGTCCCATCGCGGGCTCGCGTCGGGCGCGTACGTGCACTTCACCTCGCCGATCCGCCGCTACGCCGACCTCGTCGTGCACCGCCAGATCCGGGCGGTCCTGGCGGGCGACCAGCCGCCCTACGACACCGAACAGCTGCGGTCGCTGGCGGTGTGGCTCGATGCCCGCGCGGGTGCGGTCGACCACCTCGCCGGCCGTGAGCGCGGCGACCTGTGGGCCCGCCTGCTCGATCGCGGGTTCCTCGGTGCGACGCCCGAGCCCGCGGTGGTCACCGGTGTGACCCAGAACGGCGTGAAGGTGCGCCTCGGTCGGCTCGGGGTGACCGGGTTCGTGACCGCGGAACGTCTGCTCGGTCTCGGCCCGAAGGAACGCGGCCGCCTCGAGGTGGACGAGCACGGGATCGCGACCACCGCCGGGACCTGGCGGCTCGGGCAGCGGACCTCGGTCCGGTTCGTCGGCCTCGACGACACCGGCCGCACGGTCTGGCGCCTCGGTCAGGCGGCCTGACAGCCTGCGCGTCAGCCTCCGTCGGGGAGCGCGGCGAGCACCTGCTGGTGGACCCCGAGCGCGGTCCCGTCGAACAGCACGAACCGCACGAGCCGCACGCTGGTGACGTCACCGGCGGCGGCTGCCACGGTCCGTAACGCGACCTCGGCGGCCTCCTCCGGTGGGTAGCCGAAGATGCCGGTCGAGACGGCGGGGAACGCGACCGAACGGAGCGCGAGCTCGTCGGCGATCGCGAGGGCGTTGCGGTAGGCGTCGGCGAGCAGCTCGGCGGCCGGTTCGTCGATGCCGTACCGGGGGCCGAGCACGTGGATCACGTGCGTGTTGGGCAGGTCGAAGGCGGGCGTCGCGACCGCCTGCCCGACCGCGATCGGGGCCAGCGCGGCACCCGCCCGGGCCAGCCCCGGCCCGGCGGCCCGGTGCACGGCCCCGGCGACCCCGCCGCCCGGGGCGAGGTCGGCGTTGGCGGCGTTGACGACGGCGTCGACGTCGGGCTGGGCGGTGATGTCCCCACCGACCAGCTCGATCGTGAGAGGTCCGAAGTGGCGCACGCTCGCTCCTACGTTCCGGTCGCGGGCGGGTGCACCGACGTGGCGCCCGACCCGGCGTCCTCGGCCGCGGTGATCGCATCGGGGTCGCTGCCATCGCGGGGCGCCGGCCGCGGCTCGAGCACCGCGCTGAGCAGCAGGACCACGGCCAGCACCAGCAGCACGATCCAGATCGCCGGGTGGTGCCAGATCGTCCGCCGCGGGGGCGGCTGGTGCCCACCATCGGGGGTCACCGAGGGGTGCGAGCGCCACCCCGGCGGGCGTGCGGCGGGTTCGTCCCCCGGGCGCCAGGTCGGGTCGTCGTACCCCGGTGGGCCCGACGGTGGTTGCGGTGGCGGCTGCGGTGGTCGCGGCACCGACCCGGCGAGCCCGGCCCACGGGTCGGGTGGGAGCTCGTCGTCGTCGCGCCGCCTCGCGCTGCCGTCCGGCACGGGTCCTCCTCGTTCCTGCCCGGCACGGTAGACGCTGCGCGGCCGGGCACGCTCAGCGGCCGTGCCACCAGGCCACGTGGGGGTGCTCGCGGTGGTCGACGCCGTCCGCCGGTCGGTCGAGCCCCGCCGCCGCGATCGGCGGTCCCGACGGGCCGATCCCGTCGTCGGCGGCGACCTCGTGCGCGAGGTCGAGCACGGCGGTGGCCATGCGCCGTTCGACCACGAGGTAGCCGGCGAGCTCGCTGCGGTGGTCGCGGTCGACGAGCACCTCGGCCGCGCCCGCGGTCGCGGGGTAGGCCGGCCGTTGCAGCGCGACACGCCGGTGGTCGGAGCGGGGGGTGGGGGTGCGCAGGAGCCGGTCGAGCTCCGCCGCGGACAGGACCGGCAGCCACCACCCGCGCAGCCAGTCGAGGTGGTCGCCGCGGATCCGGTCCATCACCGCCTGCTTCCAGACCGTCTCGAACCCCGCGACGAGCCCGGCCCGCAGCGAGCCGCGCACGTCCGCGTCGCCGAGCACGCGCCGGATGGTGGCGTCGTCGGCGCGCACGAGCTTGTCCACGTCCGGGACCCGCCGCAGGATCAGGGGGGCGACCGGCTGACCGAACCCGCACGCGCGGGCGATGGCGGTCACCGCGCGGGCTTCACGATCGCGCTGCTGGGGCGTCACGGGGGTCCTCGCACCTCGGGGACCGCTTGCTACCACACCGCGCGGTCCCCGGTCCGGTCGCCACGGCGCACATCGGCCGCGCAACATCGCGCCCGGCCGGGTACGGTGCGTTCCATCACGTGCCCGGCTCGGGTTCCACTCTGTCTGCGCGACTGCGGACGACCCGGCCGGTGACACTTAGGAATGGGACGCATCACATGCCACAGGGCACCGTTAAGTGGTTCAACGCTGACAAGGGCTACGGGTTCATCACCCCGGCCGAGGGCGGCGAGGACCTGTTCGTGCACTTCTCTGCGATCCAGTCCGAGGGCTACAAGACCCTCGAGGATGGACAGCAGGTCAGCTTCGAGGTCGGTCAGGGCCAGAAGGGCCCGCAGGCCACCGACGTCCGTCCGGTCTGACCAGACCGCGACCCGGACGTTGGTCTGCGAGGCACCGCCTCGGTAGCCACCGTCCAACGAGGAGCCCCGCTTCGGCGGGGCTCCGTCGTGTCCGGGGGCCAGCTCCCGGTGTGCAGCGGGTACCGCCCGTGGCTCCGAGGCCACCACCCGCACCCGGCAGCCCCGCAGCGTCCGCCCCGGCCAGTAGCGGGTACCGCCCGTGGCCCCGACGCCACCACCCGCACCCGCTAGCCCGGTCCGGCGACACGACGGTGGCACTACCGTGACGCGGGTGGACCACGACCCGGCTCCGGGACCCGGCGGCGCCCGCCGCGCGCGGGGCCTCGCCCACGCGCCGATCCCCGACGCGCCCGCTTCCGACGCGCCGATCGCCGGTGCGGTCCACCGGGCCCGCACGCCGCACCCCGCCCTCGCGGGCACGGTGCGCTCGATGGTGGGCTACGACCTCGCGGTGCACCCCGCCGCGGTGCACCTCGGTGTCCCCTCGACCGGCATCCAGCTCGTGTTCAGCTTCGAGCACGCCCAACGCATCGCACCCGCGGACGGCCGCGGCCCCGGTGATCGCGTGCGGTCGTTCGTCGCCGGGCTCTACGACGAGCTGGTCACGATCACCGCCGACCACTTCCACGGCGTCCAGCTCGAGCTCACGCCCCTCGGCGCCCTGCGGCTGTTCGGTCCCCTCGCGGATCTGCGCCGTCGCAGCTTCGACCTCGACGAGGTGCTCGGCCCCGCCGGTCGCCACCTCGAGGACCGGGTCGCCCACGCGGACGGGTGGGAGCAGCGGTTCGACCTCGTGGAGGCCGCGCTGCTCGCGCGGCTCGACCGGGCGGCGCCGGTCCGCCCGGAGCTCGGCGTCGTGGCCGACCGGCTCGCCCGCACCGGGGGGCGGCTGCCGGTGCAGGCGTTGGCCGCCGAGCTCGCCTGGAGCCGTCGTCACCTGAGCGCCTCGGTCACGCGCGCGTTCGGCCTCCCGCCGAAGCGGTTCGCGCAGCTGGTGCGGATGGAACACGTCACGAGGTCGCTCGACGCGGGGCGGGACCTCGCGACCGTCGCTGCCGAGGCCGGCTTCAGCGACCAGGCCCACCTCACCAACGAGGTCCGGGCCTTCACCGGGCTCACCCCGGGGCAGCTGCGGGCACGCCGGTTCCCGGAGGGGTGGTACGAGCTGGCGCCCGCAGCCGCGGTGGACGGTTCCCATCCTTCCAAGACCGCGGCGGGTCCACCTGCGTAGCGTCGTCCTCCCACCGGTACGGAGGTCCAAGCGTGGGATCCTCGCTCATCCCGACGTTGCAGTACCACGATGCCCCCGCCGCGATCGACTGGCTCGTCGAGGCGTTCGGCTTCGAGGTCCGCGTCCGCCACGACGACGGCGACGGGCGGGTCGCCCACTGCGAGCTGACCTTCGGCGACGGCATGGTGATGCTCGGCAGCGTCCGCGACGACGCCTACGGCCGGCTCGTGACCACGGTCCGGCAGGCCGACCGGCCGACGTGCACGCCCTACCTCGTGGTCGAGGATGCCGTCGCCCACCACGACCGGGCCGTGGCGGCGGGCGCCGAGGTGGTGCGTCCCCTCACCGAGACCGACTACGGCAGCACCGACTACGCCTGCCGCGACCCGGAGGGCAACCTCTGGAACGTCGGGACCTACGACCCGTGGAACGCGTCGTCCTGAGCGTCGTCCTGAGCGCCGCCCTCAGCGTCGTCCTCAGCGTCGTCCTCAGCGTCGTCCTCAGCGTCGTCCACCTCGCCGACCGCGGCGGTCAGAACCCGAACGTGCCGCGGTCGGCCAGGGTGTCGAGGTCGTGGACGATCACGCCGCGGTCGGACACGGTCACGAGCCGGTCGCCGGTGACCAGCGACCGTTGGATCGCGGCCTGGTAGCCGCCGTCGTAGCTGCGGGCGATCTCCTGGTCGCTGGCGTCCGACGCCGGGGGGTCGACGTGGTTGAGCACCAGCTCGTCCGGCGCGTGGTCGGCGGCCGCCCGAAGGGTGTCCCCATCCGGCACGAGCGCGAGCGCACCCGACCCCGGACCCGTGGGCTTCTCCTCCCCCGGCTCGCCCCAGAAGTAGCGGGTCACGGGGACGACGGTGAGGCCCGTGGCGGGCCAGTGCAGGAAGCTGCGGTGGTCCCACTCGACGGTGGACTCGCTGCGCGGCACCGTCACGGTGTCGACACGGCGTGGGTCCGCCGGGTCGGAGACGTCGAACAGCGACACCTGCACGCCGAGGGTCATCCCCTCCTCGTCGGCGTCCTGCCCGACCCCGATCAACCGCCCGTCGCCGACGGGGTGGAGGTAGCCGGAGTAACCCGGGATCTTGAGCTCGCCGGTCACCTCGGGGGCCGTCGGGTCGGACAGGTCGACGGTGTAGAGCGGGTCGGTCTGCCGGAAGGTCACCACGTAGCCGACCTCGCCGATGAAGCGGACGGCACGGATGGTCTCGGTGGGTCCGAGCCCGTCGACCCGGCCGAGCTCGACGAGCGCATCGTCCTCGAGCGCGAGGGTGGTCACCGAGCTCTCCGACGAGGCTGCCGACCACGGGTCGCCGATGGTCGAGGCGACCCGCAGCACGCCGTCGTGCTCGGACATCGCCCACTGGCTGAGCAGCGTCCCGTCGACCGACCCGGAGCCGAGGTAGTCGGTCGCGGTCGGGGTGGCGATGTCGAAGGCGTGCACCTCGGTGGTCACGTCCGGTTCGTCGTCCTCGTCACGGCCGGGGAACCGCCGCTCCACGGCGATGTCGTCCTCGGGCGCGGCGGTCGACCAGGCACCGCGGCCGCCGGCCCACGGCTCCTGGTCACGCCACCGTTGTGTCGCGACGTACAGCCGTTCGGTCGACGCGTAGATGGTCTCGCCACCGGTCAGGACGCCGACCGCGCCCTCGTCCGGCAGGAGGCTGCCCGCTCCCACGTCGACGGTGAGGAGCGACAGCAGTCCGAGCCCGGAGAACTCCTCCGGTTGGGCCACCCGCGTGCACGGCACCAGGGTCCCCTCCTGCTCTGCGCCGTCGGCGGTCCGGCGGACGTAGTAGGGCAGCCAGTCCTCGGCCGCGCTGTCCTCGATCAACGCGCGGTTCGCCGCGGTCGCCTGCCGTTCGGCGCGGAGCCCGCCGGCTTCGGGGTAGGTCCACGGCAGGCTCGTGCCCGGTTCGGTGCGGATGACCACGCGGGCGACGCCGTCCACCATCCGGGTCGACAGCACAGCGCCGTCGAGGACGAGCCGTTCGTCGACGACCGGGGCGCTCGGGTCGGACACGTCGACCACGGTGAGCGTGGTCGACGCCCCGCCGGTCGGGGTGATGTCGCTGATGCGCTCACCGGCGAACGGGATGAACCCGCCACCACCGGCGGTGATGAGGAGCCGGTCGTCGGCGAGCAGCAGCTCGGCGCCCCAACCGCCGTCGCTCAGCCGCAGCTCGGCGAGCTCGACCGGTTCGTCGTCGGTGAGGTCGAGGATCCGGAGCCGGTCGCCGGCGACGAGGTAGAGCGTGTCACCCGCCGGGTCGATCTTGACCCGGTCCGGTTCGTCGACGCCCTGCTCCTGCACGTTGGTGCCGGACACGCCGTCGCCGACGACGTTGCCGGCCGCCGGGGCAGGATCGGCTGCAGCCATCTCGCCGCCGGCGCTGTCCTCCATCGCAGCCATGTCACCACCGGCCGCCGCACGGCCTTCGTCCGCGGCGTACCAGGCGCCGCCGCCGAGCCCGTACGGGCCGACCTGCTCGAGCGCGTGCGTCACCACGTGGTCGCGGAGGTCGTCGCAGGCGGCGAAGCTCTGCAACGCACCGGCGAGCTCGAGGCCGGCGGGCAGGGCCACGGGACCGCCACCGTCGGGACGTCCGGGGTCATCCCCGCCCGAGCCACGTCCCGCGGCCCCCACGGCGACACCCGCCGCGAACACCGCCACCGCTGCCATCACCGCGACCGTCGTGCGCACCACGTCTCCGTCCCGCCGGGATCGTCCGCGCCGTGGGACGTCGTCGCCCGCCTCCGGGTTGCACGGACCTCCGGGTCGCACGGACCTCCGGGTCGCACGGACCTCCGGGACGCGCCGACCTGCCGGCGGGTACCGCGCACAGCTACCGTCCCGGGTCGGCGACCGGAGGCTGTCCGTGCACGAGGTCCGTTCCCTGCTCGCGGCGCTGGTCGCCCACGACACCACCAGCGAGCGGTCGAACCTGGCGCTGCTCGGCACCATCGAGCGGTACCTCGACGACCACGGTGTCGCCCACGAACGGGTGCCGTCCCCGGACGGGACCAAGGCGAACCTCGTCGCGACCATCGGCCCGACCGCGCCCGGCGGGGTGGTGCT
>CAYSTY010000077.1:0-1649 GCA_964433685.1 uncultured Actinomycetota bacterium
ACCGCTCGCGCACCAAGCAGTTCCGCAAGGGGGTCGACCAGCTCGACGAGGAGGGTGTGGTGCAGGTCCTGCGTCACCCCGACATCGGCGACCAGGCTCCGATCTGGGCCGCCGTCGGCCAGCTCCAGTTCGAGGTCGCGACCTGGCGGATGGAGCACGAGTTCGGCTCGCCCGTCCGGCTCGAGGGCACCCGCTTCGAGGTCGCCCGTGCGACCGACGAGGACGGCGCCCGCAAGCTCGCCGGGATGCGTGACGTCGAGGTGTACCGCCGCTCGACGGGCGCGCCGATGGCCCTGTTCCGGTCGCGCTTCGTCGCCGAGCGCGTGGCCAAGGACGATCCCGAGCTGATGCTCGACACCCTGGTGCTGGGTTAGCGGCGCTCGGCGGCGAGGCCCACGACCTCGCTAGCGTCCCCACCCCGAACCTGCCGAACGGGTACGCGTGCTGACACCGGTCCCCGAGCACGACCTGCTGATCTTCTGGGTCCAGCTCGTGGTCCTGCTGGGGGCGGCACGGGCGCTCGGCGGGGTCATGCAGCGTTGGAACCAGCCGCCGGTGATCGGGGAGCTGGCCGCCGGGGTCATCCTCGGCCCGTCCGTCTTCGGCCGACTGGCGCCGGATGCGGCCGCCTGGATCTTCCCCGGCGGCGAGGTCAGCAGCGCGTTGATCCTCGCGGTCGCGTGGCTCGGTATCGCGCTGCTGCTGGTGGTGACCGGGTTCGAGACCGACCTCGGGCTGCTGCGGCGGCTCGGGCGGCCGCTGGTGGGGTTGTCGACCGGCAGCCTGGTGGTGCCGCTCGTCCTCGGCTTCGGGTTCGGGTGGCTGATCCCCGACGCGTTCTGGGGCGACCAGGCCGATCGCACCTCCTTCGCGCTGTTCCTCGGCGTGGCGATGAGCATCTCCGCCCTGCCGGTCATCGCCAAGATCCTCGCCGACATGCGCCTGATGCGCCGCGACGTCGGCCAGCTCACCATCGCCTCGGCGATGATCAACGACCTCGTCGGGTGGATCCTGCTCGGCGTGGTGGTCGGGGTGTTCACCGCCGGTGTGGTCGACATCGGGGCGCTGGCGGTGACGGCGGTGAGCGTGGCGGTGTTCCTGGTCGCCTCGCTCACCATCGGGCAGCGGTTCGCGGACGGCATCCTGCGCCGCGCACGGTCGCTGTCGGGGTTCTCGGGCGCCCTCACGGCCACCCTGTTCGTCACCTTCGTGCTCGCGGCGATCACCCAGTGGCTCGGGGTCGAAGCGGTGCTCGGCGCCCTCGTCGCGGGTGTGATCCTCGGCCGCTCCCGCTACCAGCGCGACGACGTGCGCCACACCATCGAGGCGTTGAGCAACTCGGTGTTCGCGCCCATCTTCTTCGCCACCGCGGGCCTGTACGTCGACCTCGCGGTCCTGGCCGACCGGACGGCGCTGCTGTGGACCGCGGGGCTCCTGGTGGTGGCCATCGTGGCCAAGCTGCTGGGGTCCTTCATCGGGGGTCGGTTCTCGGGGCTGTCGCCGACCGCCAGCCTCGCTGCCGGTATCGGCCTCAACGCCCGTGGGGCCATGGAGATCGTGCTCGCGACCATCGGGTTCGCGCTCGGTGCCCTCAACGAGGTGTCCTACGGCATGGTGGTCGTGCTCGCGGTCGTGACCTCGATGCTCGT
>CAYSTY010000077.1:1749-8890 GCA_964433685.1 uncultured Actinomycetota bacterium
AGCCCGAGGCGACGGTCACCGTCCTGAGCGTGCGGACCCCGAGCACACCCATCGATCAGGACGACCTGGCACCGTTGCTGACGCTGATGGCGGCGCGGGGCACCGAGGTCCGCGTCCAGGAGGCCGACGACCCGGGGGCCGCGATCGTGGCCGAGTCGGCGCTCGGCTACGGACTCGTGGTCGTCGGGTTGAACGACGACTACGGCGGTTCGCACGAGCTGTCGGAGCCGTTGCAGGCGCTGATGGCACGTTCGGCGGTACCGCTGCTGCTGGTGCGTCGCGCCTCCACGGTGGTGGATGCGAACGACCTCGACGTGGCCTCGGTGCAGCGCATCCTGGTGCCCGTCACCGGCACGCGCGTCGGTCGCGCGGCCGAGGAGCTGGCCTACCTGCTCGGCGACCGGTTCGACGCGCAGGTCCGCGGTGCCCACGTCGTCACCAGCGGTGATGCCACCTTGCAGCCGGCGGTCGGTCAGCAGGTGGACCGGGCCCACGCTCTGGCGCTCTCGTTCGGCCAGGCGCCGGAGATCGTCGTGCGCTACGCGCCGACGCCGCACCAGGACCTCGGTGATGCCGCCACCGAGTTCGGGGCCGACACCCTCGTGGTCGGCACCACCGTGCGTCAGCACGACGGTCGTCCGTTCCTCGGACACGGCACCGAGTGGCTGCTCCAGCACGCCGAACAGACCGTGGTCGCCGTGGTGTTCCCCGCCGACCCGCCCAGCTGACCTGATGGCCGACGCGACCCGTCCGCCACCGAGCTACCGTCCGCCGACCGCGCGAACGCTCGCTCCGCGTCGCGCCGGCCCCGACGCCACGCCGGATCCGACGCGATGCTGCCCGACCTCCTGCCCGCCCCGGTGGCGGACCTGCTGCCCCTGGACGACCCGGGGGCGGTCTTCGCGGTCCTGTTCCTGCTGGTCCTGGTCGGGCCGCTGATCGCCGAGCGCCTGCGGCTGCCCGCCATCATCGGGTTGGTGCTCGCCGGGATGGTCATCGGGCCGAACGTCGCCAACGTCCTGGCGCAGAACACCTTCATCGAGACGCTCGGGTACGTCGGGCTGCTCTACCTGATGTTCCAGGGCGGGCTGGACCTCGACCTCGACGGGTTCCGACGCCACCGGCGCGACTCGATCGTGTTCGGCGTCGCCACCTTCCTCGCGCCCATGGTCCTGGTCACCGTCGTGGCCGTGGCGCTCGGCGTCGAGCTGCTCGCGGGCGTCATCATCGCCTCGGCCTTCGCCAGCCACACCCTGCTCAGCTACGGCACGATCACCCAGTTCGACCTCACCAAGAACCGGGCCGTCACCGCCTCGCTCGGTGCGACGCTGATCGCCAACGTGGCCGCGCTGCTGGTCCTGGCGGTGGCCGCCGCGGGCGCCAACGGGGACAGCGGGTTCACGTTCTGGGCGCTGTTCACCGTCGGGTTGGTGGTGTACGTCGCGGTGGTGCTGCTCGGTGTGCCGCGGGCGACCCGCTGGTTCTTCACCGGGTTCGGGCAGGACCGGCGGGTGCGCCTGACCTACCTGCTGTCGGGCATGGGTGTCGCGGCCGTCGTGGCCGGACTGATCGGCATCGAACCCATCGTCGGCGCCTTCCTCATCGGCCTCGCGTTCAACCCGTTCGTCCCGGCCAGGACGGCCATCGCCGACCGCGTCCAGCTGCTCGGCGAGAGCGTCTTCGTGCCCGCCTTCCTGATCTCGACCGGGATGATGCTCGACCCCCTGGCGGTCGCCGACCCGCGGACGCTGGCGCTCGCGGCCGCGTTCGTCGCGGCGATGGCGGTGGCCAAGCTGCTCGCCTCCGAGGTCTCCGGCCGCTGGATGGGGGTCTCCGGACCCGAGCGCGGGATCATGTTCTCCCTCACCGTCGGTCAGGCGGCCGGCGCGCTGGCGGCGACCACCGTCGCCAGCGACCTCGGCCTGATCGAGGCCACCGAGGTCAACGCCGTCGTGATCGTCATCCTCGCCTCGGCCCTGTTCGCAGGGCTGTCCGCGGACCGGTTCGGGCCGCGGATCGAGGCCCCGGACCGCTCCGACGACCCGCTCGGGACCCGCGTGGTCGTGCCGGTCGCCAACCCCCACACCGTCACCTCCCTCGTGCGGGTCGCCGCCCAGGTGGCCGCTGCGGACTCCGGGGCGGTGGTGGCCGTCAACGTCCTGCCGCTCGACGCACGTCCGGACCAGATCCGCGCCCACCGGGACCTGGCCGCCCAAGCCGAGAAGGTCGCGCTCGGCGCCGGCAGCGAGGTCCACACCTCGGTCCGGATCGACGCGTCGACCACCGGTGGGGTGCTGCACACCGTCGTCGAACAGCAGGGCACGTGCCTGGTCATGGGGTGGAAGGGCTACGCCAACCGCCGCGAGGGGTTCTTCGGGGCGGTCATCGACCGGATCGTCAGCGACAGCCCGGTCCCCGTGCTGGTGTGCCGACCCGGCGAGGACGACCGCACCGCCCGGGTCGTGGTCGTGGTGACCAAGGACGACATCGGACCCGGGAGCCTGCTCGGCACCGCCCTGTCGTTCCAGGTCGGGGTCCGCATCGCGCGGCAGGCGGAGGTCGACGTGGTGGTGGTGACCGACCACGACGAGGCCCTGGTGCGCACCCAGCTCGTCAACCTCGACGTCGACGAGGACGAGGTGGAGGTCATCTCCGTCGAGGGGGTGCTCGGCCGGCTCAACCGCATCCTCGAGCCCGGCGACGTGGTCATCACCGGGATGCCGCCGACCGCGAGCCGGCTCGGTCGCGGCGCTCGCCGGCTCGCGCGGGCCGCCGAGGGCCGCACCGTCATCGTCGCCGTCCCCCACTGACCACCCCTCCCACCGATCCCCTCCTGACCGTCCCCGACCGACCGGCCGGTGCTCGGCGAGCTACCTTCTGCGGATGCCGAACCCGGTCGCCAGCGGCCGGGACGGGGGACCCAACCGGACGGGCAGCGCGCCGTCCACGGGGCGAACCGGACCTCACCGTCCGGCGGGCGACCTCTCCGCCCGAGCCCGTCAGCTAACCCCGTAGGCGACCGAGGGGAGCCGGCACCGCCGTGTCGCTCCGCGGGCCCCACCAGCGTGGGTGCCTGACCGTCCGTTGCGGGGTCCGCCGTGTCGTTCGAGCTGCCCGAGCTGCCCTTCCACGAGGCCGGTCTCGTCTTCGCCGTCCTCACCGCCGCGATCCTGCTGGCGCCGAGCGTGGCCCGCCGCACCCGGCTGCCCGAGATCATCGTGGTGGTGCTGCTCGGCTTCGCGATCGGCCCCACCGGCCTCGCCCTGCTCGAGCGTGAGGGCGTGGTCGAGACGCTCGGCACCGTCGGGCTGCTCTACCTGATGTTCGTGGCCGGGCTCGAGCTCGACCTCGACGACTTCGTCAGCAACCGGCGGGACTCGGTCGGGTTCGGCGTCCTGACCTTCGTGATCCCGATGGCGGTCGGGACCCTGTCCGCGCTCGCGCTCGGCTACGACGTGCTGCCGGCGGTCCTGCTGGCCTCCTGCTGGGCGTCGCACACGCTGGTCACCTACCCCGCGTTCCAACGCGCGGGCACGTTCGGCAACCGCGCCGTGGCCACCACGGTCGGGGCGACGATCATCACCGACACCGCGGCGCTCCTCGTCCTCGCCGTGGTCGCCCGCGCCTTCCAGGGGGCGTTGACCCCGGTCTTCTGGCTCACCCTCCTGCCGTCGATGGCGGCGCTGACCGCCGCGGTGGTCGCCGGGCTGCCTCGGCTCGCCCGTTGGTTCTTCTCCGGGCCGGGCCAGGACAGGAGCCGCCGGTTCCTGTTCGTGATGGTGGCGCTGTTCGTGGTCGCCTCGCTCGCCGAGCTGATCGGGATCGAGGCCATCGTGGGGGCCTTCCTCGCCGGGCTCGCGCTCAACCGCAGCGTCCCCAACGGCGGCGCGCTGATGGAACGCATCGACTTCCTCGGGGGCGCGCTGTTCGTGCCGCTGTTCCTGCTGTCCACCGGGATGCTGATCGACCTGGCCGTCCTGACCGAACCGCGCACCCTCCTCGTCGGCGCCGTCTTCACCGCGGTGGCGATGGCCAGCAAGCTCGCCGCGGCCGGCGCGGCGGGGCGCCTGTTCGGCTACCGCGGCGTCGAGGTGGCGGCGATGTTCGCGCTGTCGAACGCCCAGGCCGCCGCGACCCTGGCGGCGGTCGTCGTCGGGCTCAACGTGGGGCTGATCGACACCGACACGGTCAACGCCGTGATGATGGTCATCCTCGTCACGTGCCTGGTCGCCTCCGCTGTCGCGACGCGGTCCGCCGGGCGCCTGCCCCGACCGGTGCGAGCACGCCACTTCGGGGAGGCGGTGGTCGTGCCGCTGGCCAACCCGAGCAGCGCGCCGCGACTGATGCGGCTCGCGTCCGCGTTCGCCCGGGCCGACGGTGGGCTGGTGGTGCCCGTGCTGGTGTCCCCCTCGGGGACCGACGAGGCGCTGCTCGAGTCGCTCCGCGCCCTGGACGCGGAGATGGTCGAGGTGGCCCAGTCGGCCGGCGCCGAGGCGCGCAGCGTCCTGCGCATCGACGCGTCCGCGGAGCTCGGGATCGCCCACACGGTGGTGGAACAGCGGGCATCGTTGCTGGTGCTCGGGTGGAAGGGCGCGACCGCCAGCCGCGGCGCCCGCTTCGGCGGCATCATCGACGGGGTGCTCGAACGCGCCACCGTCCCGACCCTGGTGACCTACGAGGGTGACGAGCGGACCGAGCGGATCCTGGTCGTCATCGACGAGAGCGTGATGACCGAGCGGGGGCTCGGGCCGCTGCAGCTCGCACTCGACACCGCCACCCACCTGCGCGCCGAGCTCGGGGTCCCCGTCGAGGTGCTCGGCAACGTCGACGACCGCGCCGTCGCCCGCCGGGTGGAGGAGCACCTCGAGGTCCCGATGCACGTCGACGAGCGCCGCCGTTCGATCCTGGTCCGCAGCCGGGCGACGGCCTCCGACCTCGTCATCCTGCCGACCATCGGGGACGAACCCCACCTGCGCGCCGTCGCCACCCGGGTGCTGCGAGCGGTCCCGACCGGCGCGTCGCTGCTGGTCGCGGTGGCCGAACCGGGTCGGCTCCCACCGGAGGGGAGCGACGGCGTGCGCGGCGCTGGTGAGGCCGACGGGGGCGCCGACGGCGTGCGCGGCGCTGGTGAGGCCGATGGGAGCGTCGACGGGGGTGCCGACGGGGGTGCCGACGGCGACGCGGCCTCGGCGCGGGTCACCCGCCGTTAGGTGGTGGCCGCGGAGGGCACGGTCGCGCGGCAACGGGCACAGCGTCCGGTGACCACCAGCTCGACGTCCTGGACCTCGAACCCGTGCCCGTCGTCGAGGTGGTGGCGGATCTCGGCCACCAGCGAGCCGACGTGGTGGTCGACGTCCCCGCACTCCGCGCAGACGAGGTGGAAGTGCTCGTCGGGGTGGGCCCGCTCCCAGCGCGAGGCCTCCTCGCCGCCGAGCCGCGTCTCGCGCGCGATACCGAGCTCCGCGAACAGGGCCAGCGCCCGGTAGATCGAGGCCAGGTCGACCTCGTCGCCGCCGCGCCCGATACGCGTCGCGATCTGGTCCACCGTCAGGTGCTCGTCGGCGGTGGCGAGGACCCGCCACACCGCGCGCCGCGGCCGCGTGCTGCGCAGACCCTGCTCGCGCAGGGTGCGGTCGAGGTCGGCGGCGGCATCCACGGGCCGCAGGTTACGCCCCGGCCGGCCGCGCAGGACCGCTGCGGGGGGTGACCACCAGCCCCGAGCGCAGCTTCGGCAGCACGTAGGTCGTCTTCGGGGGCAGGGAGCGACCGGACTCGGCCACCTCCAGGACCGTGCCCACCGTCGGCGGGTGCAGCGCGATCCCGACCGCGCCCGGACCGACGAGCGCGTCCAGGCCGAGCGGTGCGGGTACCGGCACGGCTCGTGGGCCGGGCGGCGTCGCGGCCGCGATCAGCAGCGGCGCGAGGTCGCGGTCCACGAGCCTGACGTCGAGCGCCTCCACCGGGTCGTCGGGGCGGACCAGCGCCGTGACGTCGAGGTGCCACCAGTCCCCCTCGGCGGTCAACGTCACCTCGTGCGGGCCGCCGGGGGCGGCGGGGCCGGCCAGCTCGGTGACGCCGACGCCGGCGTCCACGAGCCGGGCGAGGAGCGCGGCCACCTCGGCGTCCGCGTGGCCCGAGCTCGCGCGCAACACGTCGTCGAACCGGCGGTGGAAGGCGTGCACCGCGAGGTGGTCGCTCGGCAGGACGGCGCACAGCACACGACCGGCCGGGTCGTGCGGCCCTGCGCCGGTGGCGTGGGCGTGGCGGCGGGCGGCGGCGCTCCGGTGGTGGCCGTCGGCGAGGTAGGCCGGCCCCGCGGAGGCGACGGCGGCGATCAGCTGGTCGTGGAGGGCCGGGTCGGTCACGCACCAGAGGGCGACGTCGACCCCGTCGGTGGCGCGGTAGGCGAGGTCCGGCAGTTCCGTGGTGACCCGGTCCGTCGCGGCGGTCACGTCCGGGTGGGGGCGCTGGGTCAGAGCGACGGGGGAGGAGGCCACGCCCACCACCTCGAGGTAGCGCGCGAGCTGGGCCACCCGGTCGTCGTGCACCCGCTCGTGCGGCCGGACCAGGTCCGGCGCCAGCCGCCCGATCGGTGGGGCGGGTGCGTCGGGTGCGTCGGGTGCGTCGGGCGCGTCGGGCGCGTCTGGCGCGTCTGGCGCGTCTGGAGCGTCGGGTACGTCGAGCGCGTCGGCCGCGTCGGGTGCGTCGAGCGCAGCGAAGGCGTCGACCGGGACGTCACCGACGATCGCCACCGCGGGTGCGCCGGGGCCGGTGCTGAACCGCAGCACCCCGATCGTCGGCCCGGGCAGGGTGCGGTACCGCCCCGTGTCGATCAGGCGGTCGAGGTGGGTGCGACAGCGGTCGAGCGCGGCGTCGAGCTGCGCGGCGTCGGCGTCGCTGCCGGCGGACAGGGTGCCGGCGGGCAGGGCGCCGAGGTAGCTGTCGGGATCGGTCGCGGCGAGGGCGGCGCGCGCGTCCGGCTCGAGCGCGTCGTACGGCGGCGCGACGACGCGGTGCGCCCGTTCCTGCGCCACCACGTGGCCGCTGAACGGGTGGAGCTCGAGCACGGGAGCCTCGGGACGTGGTCGGTGCGCGGGCGGGTCGGCGGTGCGCGGGCCGGGCGGGAGGGAACCTAGGGTGC
>CAYSTY010000078.1:0-8822 GCA_964433685.1 uncultured Actinomycetota bacterium
CGTCGTCGGACCCGTCGTCGGACCCGTCGTCGGACCCGTCGTCGGACCCGTCGTCATCCGACCCACCCTCGTCCGAACCGTCATCACCGGCACCGTCGTCATCCGACCCACCGTCGTCCGAACCGTCATCACCGGCGCCGTCGTCATCCGACCCACCGTCGTCCGAACCGTCATCACCCGCGCCGTCGTCATCCGACCCGTCGTCGTCCGAACCGTCATCACCCGCGCCGTCGTCGTCCGACCCGTCCTCGACGACCGTCGTGACCGCGGTCACCTCGACGGGCTCGAGCTGGCGTCGTCCGACGTGATCGGTGGCGCGGACGGCGAACCCGTAGGCGCTACCGACCTCACCGTCGAAGTCGGCCGACGTCCGATCGGTACCCGTCAGCCACGGCTCCAACGGGCCGCCGTCCTCGCTGACGTAGACCTCGTAGCTCGCCACCCCCGCACCGGTGTCCTCACCGGTCCAGCGGACGGTGAACGGGGTGGTCACCTCGGTCGGGAGCGCCTCCACGGCGCTCCACGGACGCGTCACATCCAACGTGTTGGTCCACACGTCGGTGACGATCGCCTCGTTCGTGTCGAAGACGATCGACGCCTGGGCCTCGACGAGGGTGCCGTCGACGGCGTCGGCGACCGGCGAGACCTTGTAGAGCGCGAAGCCCTCGCCCTCCGGCGCCGTCACGTTCGGTGGCAGGAACCCCGCCATGGGATCGATCGGTGGCTGGCCGGTCTCGGCCCCCAGCGTCGAGAACGTCCAGGTGACCGTCCGCGCGCCCTCGTCCAGTGCGGCAGCGACCTGCACGCAGTACTCGTCGCTGGTGGGGTCACAGGCCCGCCCGGTGTCCTGGCCCACCAGGACCTCGTAGGTGGTCAGCCCGGCCGGCACGTCGATCACCACCTCGCCCCAGCCGACGTCGCCGAGCTCGAAGCTCGACAGCTCCACGGCCTCGTCGAGCACGGAGGTGATCACCACGTCGATGGCGGGCGCGGTGGCTTCCTCGGGGTCGTTCTCGAACCGGACCATGTACCCGAGGCGCTTGCCCGTCCTGATCCAGTTGTCGACCACCTCGGTGGTGGGGTCGTCGTAGCCGCCGGGCCCGATGACGTCGTTCGGGTCCTTCGAGGCCACGTTCTCGGTCCGGGCGTCGTCGGACGGACAGTCGGGGCACGGCGGCGGCGCCGGCGGCCCTTCGGGCTCGTCGTCGTCGCCACCCCCGCCGCCGCCCTTGGTGCAGTCCTTGCGCAGCTGCTCAAGTTCGGCGAGCGTGCGGGCGTAGTCCCGCATCGAGTTGTGGTAGTTGTCCTCGCTCTGGGCGTACAGGTTCCAGTTCTCGTGGGCCTGCTCGAACGCCTCCCGGACCTTGATGTTCTGCGCGTGGAAGTCCTTGACCATCTTGTAGACGTCGTAGACCAGGGGTGCGGCCTCACCCAGTGACCCGAGGCCGCGCGTGATGGCGGTCGCCCGTTCGCCGACGATGCCGCCGGGCAGCTCCTTGAGCGCCGACCCGATGCCCTCGACGCTGCCCTTGGCGACCTCCTCGAGCAGCTTGAACCCGGTGTCCATCAGCGCGTCACCGGCGGAGAAGTCGCCACCGTTGTAGGCGTCCATCGCCTTCGGGAGCAGGTTGCCGGTGAGCTGTTCGAACACGAACTCGGCGGCAGCGAGCTGGTCGTCGGTCAGCATCCCGCCCTGGCCGAGCTTGTGCAGCGTGGCGTTGACCGTCTTGACCTTGCTGGTCGCGCTGAGCAGCGTGCCGGCCGACTCGGCCCCGAGCTTGATGGTCTCGGTGGTCGCGATCGCGATCTCGGCGTTGCTCATCATCGAGATGCCGTCGTACCCCGCCCGCCAACTGTCGAAGAAGTTCTCCATCACGTCGCGCTTGGCTTTGGCACGGTTCTGGAGGTCGCGGACCCCCGGGCAGTCGGTCTCGGTGATGTCGTAGTAGTCGACCCACCGTGCCCGGAACTCGCCGGTGTCGTAGTCGTGCCGGACGGGCGGGTCGGGACGGCCAGGGTCGATGTTGAAGGCGTCGCGGATGCCGGCTGCAGCGACCGGTCCGTCCGCTGCCTCGGAACGCAGCCAGGCCAGCACCGCGCTACCGACGTCGTGGACCACCCGCAGCGCCGCGGCGCGATCGCCGCTGACCGCCGTCGCGATCGGGGCGCCCACCTCGACGGTGAAGCTCGCCGCACGTGGACCGTCGCCGACCGTCCACGGGGCCGACGGGGTGTGCCCGCGCGAGAGCGTGCCGTACAGGTCGTAGGCCTGGACGACGACGTCCACGTCGGTCTGCGGGAGGCGACGCAGCCAGAAGGTGCCGTCCGGTCCCGAGCCGGCGCTGGCCAGGACCCTGCCTGCGGGATCGACCGCCTCGATCCGCGCGGCCATGACCGGGTCCCCGGCCGCGTCGACGACCCGACCGACCAGCTCACCACCCTCCGCGGCCAGGGCCACGTCGACCGGATCGTCGGCGGGCGCATCGACGTCGCGGACCACGACGCTGCCGCCGGCCGGCGCGCTGACCCAGAGGTCGTAGCGGCCCGCGGGGAGCAGGTCGAGGTCGTAGGTGCCGTCCTCGCCGGTCGCGACCGCGAACGACTCGTCGGTGGTGGTCTCGATGGCGGACACGAGCGCGCCGAGCACCGGCGTCCCCGCGGCATCCCGGACCGTGCCGGCGATGACGGCACCGGGTTCGAGGACGACGTCGACCGTGGCGTCGGCGCTGCCGACGGTCACGGGCACGCGCTGGCTCGCCCACCCGCTGGACCGCACCCAGGCGACGTACTCGCCGGCAGGTAGGTGCGGGAAGGACGCCGTGCCCGCCCCGTCGGTGCGCTGGAAGCTGCCGGTCCCGGCTGGGGCGAGATCCTCGTCGTCGACGAGCAACGAGACCGTCGCGTCGCCGAGCGGGCCATCCGGACCGGTGACCGACACCGTGAGGTCGACGCCACCGGCGGGGTGGAGGTCGATGTCCTCGAGCGCGTCGCCAGGTGCGGCTATCACGCCGTCGCGACGGACGAACCCGACCGCGTCCCCGTAGCCGAGCAGGTCGACCGGTGCACCGTCGTGGACGGTGACGGCGTAGCGGCCGTGGTCCTCCACCTCGACACGGTCGAGGACGACACCGTCGCGCAGCACCTCGACGGTGCCGGCGGTCGGATCCCCGGCGACGTCGCGGAGCACCCCCCGGATGCGGCCTCCAGACAGGTCGACGTGGACCTGGTGGGTGTCGGCGTCGGCGATCGTGACGGTCCGGCGGATCACGAGGCTGGGGTGCTCAGGGGTGCTGACCGCCACGGTCAGCGCGCCGTCCGGGAGTCCGGCGAAGGTGACGCTCCCGTCGGGTCCCGCGACCTGGGACGTCATCGCACCGGTCGCGAACAGGTGGACGGTGGCGTCCTCCGCGGGCCGCCCGTCGGTGCCGATGACGGTCACCTCGACCTCGCCGCCGCGGGTGACGACCAGGGCCAGGTCGGTGACGTCGCTGGTCGCGAGGTCGACCACCTCCTCGGCCGGTCGGAACCCGTCGCGGGAGGCGGTGATGGTGACCTCGCCAGCTGGCTGGCCAGCGACGGTGAACGTGCCGTCCGCGCTCGTACGCACACCGTCGAGGTGGGACGAGACCGGCACGGTGGCGATGCGCGCGCCCGCGACCGGGGCACCGGCGGCGTCGACCACCCGTCCGCCGATGCGACGGCCCTCGGTCAGGACCAGCGTGGCAGCCTCGGCGCTCCCGCCGTCGGTGACCACGATGGGTGTCGAGGTCCGGGCGACGCCCGCCCCGGGGATCGACGCCTCGATGTGGTACTCGCCGGCGGCGAGCCCGCCGATCCGGTAGCTCGTCCGGCCGACGTCGAGGGTCCGGACGACGCCGCGCGGGGCGGCGGCGTCCGTCACGACCGGCTGCACCCGTACGGTCACCGGTGCCTCGGCATCGAGGCCGTCGGACACCTCGACGTCGCCGGCCACGGCACCACCCGTGGTCAACGTCACGTCGTGGACGGCACCGTCCGCGGGGACCGCCACCTCGCGATCACGGACCTCGACGTGGTCGTCGGCGTGGACGCTGACGAGCGCGACCCCCTCGGCGAGACCAGCGAGTCGGTAGCCACCGTCGGAGCCGGTCACCGCGACCCGTTCGACGTCGGCGACGAGGTCACGGACCGACACCGAGGCGCCCTCGAGCGGTCCGCTCGGCCCCTGCACCGTGCCGGTGAGCGTGACGCCGTCGGTCACGAGGAGGGACAGATCGGTGGCGGCACCCGGGACGGTCACGTCGCGCGGCGCCGGCAGCAGGTGGTCGTCGACGACCACCCGGTAGGTGCCGGCGGGGACGTCCCACAGGTTGAACCTGCCGTCGTGCCAGGTCACCGCGGCGGCGTGGTCATCGTCGTTGCCGACCGACACCGTGGTGGCCGCCAGCGGGGCGGTCAGGGCGCCGTCACCTCGCAGCACGGTCCCGGACACGGGCGCACCCGGCGCGGTCGCCTCGGCGCGGGCCAGCAGGTAGCGGACGACGCCGCCACGCAGGTTGACGTCGATGCCGTACCCGTCGGCCTCCATCGCAGCCGCACGTGCCGCGTCGGCGAAGCCACCGATGGTGGTCCCGACCTCGTCCTCGAACGAGCCGAGGATGGCATCCCAGGCCGCCTCGGACCTGGCGTCGCGGTACGGGGCGAGCAGCGTCGCCCAGTCCACCGGCGTCGGATCGCCGGATCCGTAGGCGACCAGGTCGAGCAACGTCGTCGGCAGGTCGAGGACGTAGCGCACGTCGATCGAACCCTCGACGCCAGGCGGCAGGACCCCGGGCGCCCCGCCCGGGACGGTACCGAGCAGCTGCTGTGCACCGAACACGGCACGGTCGGCGCCGGGCAGCCGGAGCCGGGCGTCGGCGCTGCCGATCGACAGCAGGGGTGCCGGGAGGTCGCTCCCGCCGGTGTTGCGGTAGGTGATGGTCGCGGTCAGCACCCAGCCCGGCCGGCCGAGGCCGGGCGCCGACAGCCCGACCTCGAGGTTGCCCGCGCCCTCCGCGGTGACCTCGAACGGGACGGCGTTCGAGGTCCGGCCGCCGGTGTCGACCCGCAGCTCGAAGCCCCCCGTCGACAGTCCGGTGAGGTCGAAGGTGGCGTGGAGCAGGGAGGAGTCGACCCGATCCACCGTCTCGGCCCGCCGCGTCACACCACCGGCGCTGAGGATCACCTCGGCGTCGGGTTCGAACCCCCCGCCGCGGACCGTCACGGTCGTGCGGCCGGTGTTGCTGCCCGAGGTGGGCGAGATGTCGACGACGTCGAGGCCGAGTTCGCGCACCGACACGGTCACCGGCGTGCCGGTACCGGCGTCGTCACGACCCGCCAGGCGCAGGTACCGCGGCGCGTCCCCGGGGGGCAGCACCAGCGTCAGCGGATCCGTCCGCGGCCCGGTCGGGGTGAGGTCGTGGTCGTCGGCCGTGGGCAGGCGCCCCTCGCCGACGTGCAGGTCGACGACGTCGGGACCGACGGTCACGACCTGGTCCGCCCCGACGCTCGACGGCGCGAGCCGCCGGTAGACGAGCTGACCGGCCGCGACCGCCACCACCTCGTCGTCCCCGGGGACGAGGTCCACGACCGTGGCGTCCACCGGGCGGTCCGCGATGGCGACGTTGTCGTCCTCGTCGGACTCGTCGAGCTGGCCGAGCGCGTCCGTGCGGACGATGACGTGGGTGACACCGACCTGGTGCGGGACGAACGGTGCGGTCACCTCCCGGCTGTAGCTGCCGGCGGCGGTCAGGGTGGTGTCGACGGTGACCGTGGTCAGCAACCGGTCGCCGTCGTCGAGGATGTCGTCGTCCGACAGGTAGATCCGGTCGACCCAGGAACCGGCCACCGTGCCACCGTCGTTGCGGACGGTGTAGCGCACCTCGGCGGGCGCGCCGACCTCGAGGCGCTCCGGTGTCTCGATGTCAGCCACGACCAGGTTGGGCGTCGTCGGGGCGGTCCCGGGCTCCCCGTCACCGAGCAGCACCACCGGACCCATCCGGCCCACGCTCACCACGTCGGGACGGTGGTCACCATCGAGATCGGCGACGGCCACCGACCGAGCGCCGCCTGCGTGGAACCGGACCGGGGCCACACCGCCGGCTCCGTCGCCGAGGTGGATCTCGACCGCGTCCCCGGCACCGCCGATGAGGACGTCGAGGTGGCCGTCGAGGTCCACGTCGGCGAGCGTCATCGACGGGACAGCCAGCTCGTCGGTGCGGGCGGTGGTCGGCGCGACCACCGCAGGCGCTGCGAACCCACCGTCGCCGTCACCGCGCTCGACGACCACGGCGCCCCCGTCGGTCGTCCGCACCACGCTGACCAGGTCCACGTGTCCATCGCCGTCGAGGTCGCCGACGGCACCGGCCCGAGCTTCGGCGTGCGGCAGACCGGTGCTCCACTCCTCGGGGGTCGCGAACCCGCCGGCCCCGTCACCGCGCAGGACGACCCGGTGCGCTTCCCACCCATCCAGCTCGTCCCGCCACAGCACGAGGTCGGTGGCGCCGTCCTCGTCGACGTCGGCGGCGACCAGGGCGTGGTCGACGTTCCCGAACCAGTCCCGGGCGCCCAGCTCCACGTCGGTGATGCCGGTGAACGCCTCGTCGCCGACGTCGTAGCCGATCACCTCGACCCCGACCGAGCCGGTGGCGAGCCGTTCGCTGACGGCCACCACCTCGTCCCGGCCGTCACCATCGAGGTCGACCAGCAGCACCTGTACCGCGGACCGACGCTCGTCGTGGAGGCCGACCCGCTCGAGCCGCCGGACGCCGCCTGCGCCGTCCCCGAACGCGACGTTCGGATCGATCCCACCCACGCAGGCGAGGTCGGTGTTCCCGTCCCCATCGATGTCCCCGACCACCAGGGGCATCCCGAACCGACAGTCCAGCGCTCCCTGGGGTACGGCGACGGGGTCCGCGGCGGCGGCGTGCGACCGCATCAGCGCGGGGACCCCAGGTGGGGGGGCGATCATCGTCGCCGCACCGAACGACCCGTCGCCGCGGCCGGTCGAGCGTTCCAGCCCGTTGTGCCGGTCGTAGGCGACGAGGTCCGTCACGCCGTCACCATCGAGGTCGGCGAGGGCGGCCGAACGCTCCTCGAACCCGTCGCTGGTGGGCACGATGCGTGGCGCGCGGAACGTGCGTCGCTGGTCCGGACCGGCGGCGAACGCGGTGTTGACGCTGGCGCCCAGCCCGCCGCCGGCAGCGGCCACCACGTCGAGCGCACCGTCGCCGTCGACGTCCAGGGCGAACGCCCCCGCGAGCTGCTGCCCGTCCACGCCGTCAGCCGGCGCGCCGAGGTACCAGGCCTCGGCCTCGAACCCGCCGGCACCGTCGCCGTGGAAGAGGTGGGCGCCCACCGACGCTGCGGGGAGGAGGACGTCGAGGTGTCCGTCACCATCGAGGTCCTGCGCGAGCGGACGGTTCGTCCTCCCGATCGGCCCGCGGTAGGTCGGGTACCACGCGCTCCAGGCTGGCGCCGTCAGGGTGCCGTCACCCGCACCGCGGAACAGCCCCGCGCGCTCGTCGCTGCTGCCCACGAACAGGTCGACGTGCCCATCGCCGTCGAAGTCACCGCCCACGACCGCATCGACGTACCCGTAGCCACCGGCGGAGAACTCGGCGGTCGGCGCGTACCCGCCGTCCTCGTCGGCAGCCAGCACCCGCATCGAGTTCGTGCCCCCGAGGACCAGTTCCGGCAGATCGTCGTCGTCGAGATCGATCGCCGCCATGCTGCGCAGCTGACCCACCCCGGCCGTGAAGGCGACCGGTTCGAGGAAGCCACCCTCGCCGTCGCCCGGGAGCACCACGACCTGACCGAGCGTGCCGCCGAGCAGGAGGTCGCGGTGACCGTCTCCATCGATGTCGGTGGAGCGGATCAGCGCCGGTCCCCGACCGCCGCCCAGGTCCGGGACCGGGTGCGCGACCGGTTCGGCGAACGTGCCGTCACCTCGTCCGGCGAACACCAGTACCTCGGTAGCCCCGTCGGAGACGGCCGCGACGTCGAGGTCGCCATCACCGGTGAACTCGTCGATGACCGCACCGCCGGCCTCGCTGGGCTCGGCCACGGGGAGCTCGGCCACGGGCGTGAACCCGCCCTCGCCGTCGCCGGCGAGCACCACGACCGACGCGGTGTCCGTCCCCGCCTGCTGGTCGTGGCGGAAGAGCGCGAGCTCAGGGACCCCGTCGCCGTCGAGGTCGCCCTGGTCGACCATCGACACCACCTCGGAGCGACCGCCCGCCCCGGGCAGCGCGCTGACGACCGGTTCGTGGAAGGCGAGGTCGGTCGGTGCTGGCTCGGCCACGGCCACGCCCGGCAGGGGCGCAGCCACGAGAGTCGCCACCACCATCGCGAGGCTGAGCGGGACGGCACCACGGCGCGCTCGACGGTCGGTCGACACAGGTCACCCCTCCAGCGACGAGAACACTTCACCCGCCGCGGGAGCCGAGCACCCACCGCCAACGACGCTCCAACGACGACGACCACGCCGCCGAGTCGGCGACGCTCGTGGCGGTCAACTCCTCCTCGATCAGCTCCTGCAACGCGTCGCGGACCACGCCGCGCAGCAGGTCCTCGATCCCCTCACCGGTCTCGCCGGCGAGCACCGCGGACAGGGGTAGTGCATCATCGTGCTGGGCCATCGTGGGCCTCCTCGTTGAGCTCCGTAGGAAGAACTCGCTGAGGGTTCCATCTTGCGCTCCAGGACACGGAAGGAGCGTTGCCACGCTGATGGAAGCGTGACACCATCGTAGTGGTAGCGGAGGAGGCTTCCATGACCGTCACCGTCAGGGTGGACGCACAGGGCC